>JANRLT010000053.1 GCA_033762255.1 Pirellulales bacterium
CAAGCTGTGATAAAACAGCACATAGGTCCCTTTCCAGGTTTCGACCCAGGGTTGTTGTTTCATGCCCAGCACAAATAGCAAAAAGTTTGCCAGTCCGCTGACCAATAAGATACCGATGGAGGCCATGACGACTTTGGACCAGCGGGCCGCAAGACTTGCCTGCAATTCGCCGCGCTGTTCGACGGGGAGCGAACTCAACACCGGCACCAGCGCAAAGCGGGCATAAATCGCCCCCCCCGCCGCGGCAAAAGCCGCCAGCAGATGGAGAATCCGTAAAATCAAATTTACATAGTCAAATTGCATGTTCGTCATTGAAAAAATAGAGGAATCTGGCCCCGCCAACGACAATATCTTCCAGCATGATCCCGCTGTTTTCGCGGAAGAACGCTGGTCAAGTTCGCAATTCCGCCTGATGGCGGTCCTTACAGGCCGCGACCACCTGTTCACACACGGCGTCCGCCTCGCCACTGGTTAGAGTGGCAGTTTGACCGCGCAAGTGCAGGGAAAACAACAAACTTTTTAATCCCTGGCCCAGCTTGGTCGCATCGCGCCAGGTATCGCGGTATTCCAAGCGTTCCAGGTTTGGCCCGGCGTGGCCGCGGACCGTTCCCGCCACGTCATCCCAGCGGACACTTTCCGCCACCACCAAATTGATATCCCGCGATACACTAGGATACGGTGATAGCTCGCGCGCCGTGGGTATCAAAATGGCCGCGTCAATCAGGGGTGCCAACCGCAATTCCGCCACGGTTGTGGCGGACCGCAATTCGAACGACTTAAGCCCCGTTTTGCTGATTTCGCCCAGGACGCCCACGCGCATGGGTTGGCCGTCCGGACCTGCCAGAAATAACTCCGCCCCCCGTCCCGGAGCGAACAACGGGTCATTCCAGCTTTTTACCTGTAATAATAACCGTGGATTGAGTCGGGCTAGGCACGCCTCGATGAGTCCCTTTACTTCCAAAAAATCCCCGCCGCCGCAGAGGGCCAGCAGGAGTTCTTCTGCAGGTAGCGTGCGACCGTCCGCGGGTTGGGGCCAATAAACTTTGGCGGTTTCAAAAAGTTCGATTGTGGCGTTGGCCAATGATTCATTGATTCGTCGGGCAATGAGCAAGCTGGGAATAAGGCTGCGACGCAAGCGATCGGCCCGCCGCAGCACGGGCACGCCCGTTTGCAGGGGTTCCGCCGCACACCACGGGCTAAAGGCCTGGCTGGCGGCTTCCTCGACCGCGCTTAGGGTTAATGCCTCGTCAAAACCCGCCCCGACCAGCACTGTGCGTATTTTACTGATCACCCGATCCTGGGCTGTGCGGGCCGAAGGGACCAGCGGCACCGCGCGGTCCTCGGGGATTTTCTCGTATCCATAGATACGGGCGACTTCCTCGATCAAATCAATCTCGCGCGTCAGGTCCCGCCGCCAACTGGGGGGCGCAACCGTTAGCGCGGATTCCGAGTGCGAAATTTCCCGCAGACCCAGTTGGGTCAAAATTTGCCGGACGGTCGCGGTCGGTACATCGATCCCCAACACCCGGGGAATTTGAGCCAGCCGCAAGGTCACCGGCACAATCTCGGGATCGGTTGGTCCGACCGTAATGGCCCCTTCGGCCAATTCTCCTCCCGCCAGTTGCAGGATTAACTCGCAACAGCGGCGGCTGGCCCAATCCACCCCCGCCGGGTCGAGTCCCCGCTCAAACCGATAAGATGAATCGCTGCGCAGAGCCAAGGCACGTGATGTCGTCCGCACGCTCAGCGGATCAAAGAGCGCCGCTTCGATCAAGACCTCCGTGGTGCTGGGGGTGATTTCCGTTTCCGCTCCGCCCATGATCCCGGCGATAGCCACGGGTCGGTCCTGGTCGGCGATGACGCACATTTCCGGCGTCAGTTTATAGTTGAGGTGGTCGATGGCGGCGATGGTCTCTCCCGTGTTGGCCCGGCGCACGATGATTTGCCCGCCGCGCAATTTGGCCAAGTCAAAAGCATGCAGCGGTTGACCACACTCCATCAGCACAAAATTGGTGATGTCCACCAAATTATTGATGGACTTGATTCCCAAGGTGGCGAGACGCTCGACCAGCCAAGTGGGACTAGGCCCAACCTGGACTCCCCGGATTACCCGCGCGATATACCGGGGGCAGAGGTCGGGGGCTGCTAACTCCACCCGGGCCAAGGTCTTTAGGGGGGTTTTTCCCACGGGGAGTTGCGCCGCGGGAATCCGCAGGGATTGATTCCAAAGAACCGCGGCCTCGCGCGCCAGGCCAATATGTCCCAGGCAATCGGGACGATTGCTGGTAATTTCCAGGTCGACGGCAAAATCCTGACCGACTGGCGTGGAGGATTCGTGGTTGAAACCAGCCAGCATCATGCGGAGGGCAAAATCGGCGACGGAGACCCCTGGCTGGACGTAATCTTGCAGCCAGTTCCAGGAGAGAATCATGGGGGGAGAGGAAAATGAGGGATCATAGGGGGACCGCCAGCCATCACCAAAAGGGGCGGTCCATCCGCACGTAAAACCGTTAAGTATGGCGGGGGAAAGAAGTTCGGGCAAGCGGGTGGCCGTTACCCAGAAAATTTTCACAATCGAATACAAACAGTATTGAGCCGCTTCAAGGGAAAACTTGAAATACAGATCTCCATGAATTTATTGATTTTCGCTGATCAGCTATTGCATGAATTCCCTTTGATTAGTGCAGATCAGTCCAATCTGCCTCAGCAGTGTGCTAGGTATTTCAGTTGCGGGAAGATATGTCAATTCACTTAATGCAGTTCTTTTTGGCTTTTATTTTCCCCCCACCCAGGTCCAGTGCCGGTCGCTGGTAAGTTGCACTCCCGCGGGATCCTGGCCTAGGCTAGACACGATTTCCCGGACCTCGTCCAGGGTCAAGGCCGCGTGCAGCGAGTCGCGAAATAGCGCCGTCTGATGGGCGTTGCACCCGGCGGCGTACAGCGCGACCAGTTCATCGACCCGCGTGGCGGTATCGGGCCGGGCCAAATCCCGGATAAAAATGGTTCCATCGGGGCGGCATAGTCGCAGCGCTTCTTTGAGCAATCGCTCTGGTTGTGCCAAATGATGCACAATGCTATTGGACATTACCACGTCAAACATGGCGTCGGGATAAGCCAGATCCTTGCAATCCCCCTGTGAAAGCTGGATGCGTTCGCGCAGGCCCGCGATTTCGATATTGCGGATGGCGATGTGCAGCATGCTGACCGCGGCATCCACCGCCAACACCCGCGCGGGGGGGACTTGTTGACAAAGCAAAATAGGGATCCGCGCTGTGCCGGTCCCCAGGTCGATTACATCAAGCGTCGGGGCGGAAGGACTCCATTCGGGAGTTTCGCTGGTGGCAGCGGGTGAGTGCTCTGCCCCCGTTAGTAAACCCACCGCACCCACCTGCGCTAGCAAATCCGCGACAAACCGTTCATTCACCGCCCGATGGTCCATGGCGTCATAGTCCGCCGCATCGGCTGGCTGGTCCATCACCTCGGGTTCGAGCGTGCGGGAAAGCATGAATCAAAGTGAGAAGTATGAATGCAGAATGATGAATTCAAATACATATAAAAGCAGCACAGTCGCTTTGCTTATGATTGCAAAGAATTATTCGTAATTGGTAATTCGTAATAAACCTTACCCCTCTCCGCGCTTGCCCGCGATCCAATTTAAGAGTGGCGAAGCAATCAGCGTTAGCACGCCCATCCCCAGCGAGGTCACCACGAACAGCATAAAAAAGTCCGCTCGCCCGCCAAAGTTCCAGGGCATTTGAATTTCCCCTTTTTCAATCGCCTCCACTTGGGAAGCGATCAAACCCCCGACCAAATTCGCCACAAAGCTGGAGATAAACCAAATACCCATGAGGAGCGAGACAAAGCGCACGGGGGCCGCGCGACTCACGTACGATAAACCAGTTGGCGAAATAAATAATTCACCAATCGTGTGCAAAATATAACAGCCAATAAGCCAGCCCATGCCAGCTTGCACGCCGGGAGCGGCGGCGATGTTTCCCGCAATTACCATGAGCACAAAGCCCAATCCCAAAAATATCAAGCCAATGGCAATCTTCACGGCTTGCGTGGGATTCTTCTGGCGATAGCTAAGGTAACTCCAAAATACCGCCATAATGGGACTAAGCACAATGATAAAAAACGCATTGACCGATTGAAACCAAGTGGCCGGAACAGTCCAATTACCCCAACTAAACCATGTGGACATATCATTCCACATCC
This sequence comes from Pirellulales bacterium, assembly GCA_033762255.1. Taxonomy (NCBI): domain Bacteria; kingdom Pseudomonadati; phylum Planctomycetota; class Planctomycetia; order Pirellulales; species Pirellulales bacterium. Next base: position 4,219 of record JANRLT010000053.1, read on the forward strand.
ATTTCGCCCACGGCACAAACAAAGTGCGGTCGGTCTTTTCGTCGGTAAACACATTGATACTGCTCCCCGCTTGTTCAAAGGCGAGCCAGAAAAAGACATTGAGCACCATAAAGATAAAGATCGACGCGACGGGCCCGCGGTCTTCTGGTTCTTGTTGCCACACAAAGTTAGCCGCGGCCGCCAGGATCCCAATCACGACAGTGCCGATAATCAAACTCATGACTAGGGGATTCTGCTTTGTAAACTCCTGGACCTCTGTTTGGAAAGTATTGAAATATCCTTGGAAATAGGCATAGCCCACCATACCACTTACCAACACGGCCACCGGCACCCAAACCAGCGTTTCCCACATCCCGCGTCCCGGCGGGGGAAGTCCGACATCCCACAGATAATAAGGCCGCGCTGCCAGGTAAACCACCAATCCCAGGATCATCCCCACTGCCGCCGCGCCAAAGCCCCAGTGCCAGCCGACTGTTTCCCCCAGCGTACCGCACACAAACGCGCAAATGAACGCGCCTAGGTTGATCCCCATATAAAAGATCGAAAACGCGCTGTCGCGACGAGGGTCTTTTTCACTATATAACTGCCCCACCATGACGGACACGCATGGTTTAAAGTGTCCCGTGCCAATGACAATCAGTGCCAGCCCAAAGATGAAGATCGACATCCCCAGGTGGTTATGCGCCCAATCCCCCAAGCCGGAAATGCCCAAGACCACATGCCCCAAAGCGATCAGCCCTCCTCCCAGGACCATCGAGCGATGCGTGCCGATCAGCTTATCCGCAATCAACCCGCCAATGATGGGCACCAGATAGGCCAGTCCAGTGTACCAACCATACAGCGTACTCGCCTCAGCCTCGCTCCAACCCCTACCGGGATTAATCAAGCCGGAGGCATCGGGAACCATCTCTGTGCTGCGCTTCAGATACAGGACTAGCAACCCCCGCATCCCATAGTACGAAAACCGCTCCCACATCTCGACGACAAACAGCACGAACAGGCCCATTGGATGACCCAGGAACGTACCCGATTGTGCGGGTGCCAGAGGAGTCGCTTGTGGGCTTTGATAAGGATTGCTGGGTGGCATGCGGCGACAATCTTTTAGAACGGGGGAACACAAAACTTACCAACGGGACACACGCCCCTAACCCTTCAGAATCTATCGCATTTTCTCGCTTCCGGCCAGTTGCCTCTTGAAAAGAGAAGCATCATCCCCCCAAATATAGGCATTTTTAAGCCATCCGTCCTTTCAGCGAAGGGGAGCCAATGGCGAGCCGGTCCCAGGAAGTTGCGTTCCAACGCCGGGCGAACGGCCCCCTTCATAGATGCTGTATTCCGCCCAGACCGGCCGATGGTCCGACACGGCCAGCGCCGCATCCTCCGCCAGGCCAAATTCCGCCGCGTAATCCACCACCCCCCAGCGGCGGGTGTATTCCTCGGTCGCGATCACCGAATACACCAGATTATCGTACGTCCGGTTCCCCCGGGTGTTGGTCGGCACGCCCACGACCACCGGCGCATAACCGGGGACGCGTCCCAGCTCGCCCAGTTGCTTTTCGCTGGCGTTCAGATCGCCCAGCAGGATCACGTCGTCCTCGTTGCGGCCATCATTGCGCACCGCCTGCACCACCTGCGCGAGCGCGTTGACCTCTTGGGCCACTTCGTCCGGATCGGTGTGAATGTTAATCAGGGTAAAGGTAAACGCCAGTTGGGGGGGGGCGTTTCGCGCGCGAAAGCAACAGACCAGCGGTTCGCGGTGGAGTAAATCTTGCGGATCATTCACCGTGTAACTGGCGGCGCGGTCGATCTCCACCGTGGCCGTGTCAAAAATGAAGACATATTGTTCCTTGCTATTGGTCCGCCCCAACCGAGGGCCAATGACATAATCATAGGCGCGTCCTGCGGCATTCACCTCTTGCAGCAAGCGCGGAATGATCTCATCCGAGACGGAGCGCACCTCCTGGACCGCTACCACATCGAACCGCCGCAAGATTTCCGCCAGCACTCGCGTGATCGCGGGATTAGAAACTTTTTTTTCGCCTAGGACCTGAATATTAAACGAAGCGATCTTTAGTTTATCGCTAAAGCCGGGACCATAAGCCGGTTGAACGGCAGTACCGCCTGGCTGGGGCCAACCTGGTTGCGCGGCGGTTGGTTGATAGGGCGGAGGATAGTTGGGAAGCGGTTGGTTCTGCGAGTAAGCGTTATTGGGTTGCCCCGCGCCGGTCCAGTTGGGGAACATGGCGGGATTGGCGGGCGCCGCCTGACCCGTGGGATACTGAGCTTGTGGCAAATTGACCGGTACGGCGGCGGGGTTGCCCGAAGGCGGATAAAGCCCCCCATCCGTTGGACCGCCAGAGCCATAAGTTTGCGGGGATCCCGGCGGACTTCCGGGAAGATGGACACCGGTTGTGTTTTCCGCGGGGAGCGGAATATTTAACTTCTTATAAATGTCGTGCTTATACTTTTGCACGGCTTGCCAGCCGACAATCGCCACCACCGCGACCAGCAAATACGCCAGGGTTTTTTGCATCCACCCCTCCTTGGGCGACGCCATACAGCCAAAAGATAGCGCGCAAGATCAACCATGAATAAATATTGCCGCCGCGCGGGGGACCGCGCAAACCGCAAAAGCTGGTTAAGAATAGCGATCCCCAATTGCCAACACTAGAGCGACTGGCGGGTTAAAAATTGCAAATCAAGAACTGTATATTTTTGCAAGGTAAATATATGCTAGCTGCTAGCAAAAGTACTGTAAATTTATACCTTTAAGCTGTTTAAATATATACATTAAAGCTACTGCTAGCATGATTATGCTTTTTCAATTCATAATTCTAAATTTCTAATTCTTAATTAATCAACCCTCCCCGCTTCCCGTACTAAATGGCCCAGTTCGGGGAGGATCACTTGTTCCAGGGCTAGTTTTACCGCATGGGGGGAACCGGGCATCGTCAAGACGACCGTGCGGTCCGCCAAACCTCCCACCGCCCGGCTAAGCATGGCCGCCGCGCCAATCTGGGCGTAACTCAACTGGCGAAAGAGCTCCCCATAGCCAGGTAATTCCTTGGTCAATAAATCCCGCACGGTTTCGTACGTCTGGTCGCGTGGCGAAATGCCCGTCCCGCCGGTAATTAGAATCGCGGCAATGGCTGGATTGGCAATCCATGCCTCTAGCAGTGGCCGCATGGCGGTGGGTTCATCCTGCACAAGTTGCCGCTCCACCACCACATGTCCCGCGGCAGTCAAGAGTTCAACCAGTAGACCCCCGCCACGATCCGTCTCCAACGTGCGGGTGTCGCTGACGGTCAAAACAGCGCAGGGAACGGACTGCGGTGCGGCGGCGCGGTGCTGGTCAACAGTGGCGGACATAAAATTCCCAAATTGTAAACCCTGCACCCGCTTCTTTCCACTTTCCACTTTCCACTTTCCACCCTCCACTCTCTACCCTCCACTCTCTACCCTCCACTACCCACTACCCACTACCCACCATCCCCTCCTCCCCGCAGTTCCCCGCGCGGCTCGATCACCAGTAGCAAATCCACCCGTGCGGGACCCGTGGGGATTAACTGCTGCAGCGGCCCGGCCTCGACGGGCAGGGGGTTGGGGACCACGCCCAAGCCGACGATCAGGACTTGATCCGCGTTCCAGCGGAAGCGCTCATGCAGTTGTGCCTCGCACGTTTGGGGCACTTCCAGGCGGGCGGAGATCCCCCCGCCGTTTAGCGTGGGGATTTCCAGCGGTAGGGCGTGCATTTTTTCGATTTGTTGAATTTCGCAGCGGACGACCGCGTCCACGGTTTTACCATCCAGCGACAAAAGCGGCGTTACTTCTAATAAAAATCCCTCTTCCAACTTTCCTTGCACGGGAAGCATTCCAAACTGCCCGTTTAAGCCCGCTTGATAGCCAGTAATAAAACTGCGCGGCCGCTGCACCCGCGTGGCCAAGGGACGCCCGCTGGTGGTGAGCAAATGCGGGGGCGTGTGCTCGCGATAATCGGTACGTTGGCGGGCCTGCGCAACCAAGAGCGCGGCGTCTTCCTTCGCCACCACCCAGGCCTGGATTCCCGGCGAATCCGTGGCCAGGGGCCGGAGCAGGGTCCCCCCCTTGGCCCTCCAGGCGGGGCTATCCACCGACACCAGCCGCATCCCAAACGATTCCTTTGGCTTTACCGGATGCACAAACCGGTCCACGATTTCGTTCACTTGGGTTTGAATCGCCGGTGTGTGATACACCCGCAGCGTGCCGGCATCCGCGTTCAAAATACTCAGCACATCGCCATGCCAGGCCTCGTACCCGGTCTCGCGGAGGATCCATTCCACAATCGCCCGCTCCGGGTGGGGGACCGTGGCTAGCCGTTCGGTATAGGGTTTGATATTGTATTCCCGCCAGACCTGCCCCTGGGCGTTGGGCAGGGAGCCATCGCCAGCGCTGACCTGCGTCAGGGATTGCCGGGGAGCCGAGGAAAGCGTCTGCAAAGGTGCGGGGGCAACAGAATTGGAACCAGCGGAATCACGCAAGGGAGCGGGCGCCAAAGCGGAAGACATGGGCGTGCCGACATTGGCCGCTAAGGGGGCGGGTTGCGGGCTGGACGCGGAATTGGATGGCAACGGCGCGGGCTGGCGCGGGGGAGCTGGCGCAAGGGGGGACTGCGCGAACCCTGGACCTGCCAAACCCAGTGAACAGACCGTTGCCACGAGCCACGGATAAACAACGAACCCAGTCGGGCAAAGGGAAATTGTTCCTCGATCCATGCCCACACCTGAAACGAAAGGGGGAAATCGAATTGCGACTCGCACTCCGCGTAAGGGAGAGCGGGGGGAGATCTTACACTTTCGCCAAGTGGCCAACAACGGCAGTGGGTGCTAGCATGATGAGAGAAGTGGAAGCAAGTCCAGTTTGGCGCAACCCGCATTCAATGATTGCAGTTAATCATGCTCAGTCAAGTATTTAAATACAGCGCGATTTTCCTGTTGTCGCTCTGTTGTTCGTTGCCTGCCATGCGGGGAGAACTTTTTTGGGATGATGTCCCGTTAATCCGCGAAAATCCAGTCTTGCGCGATACGGCGGGACTGGCAAATATCTGGTTGGGGCGGGAAACGGTTGATTATTTTCCACTGACTTATACCGTGTGGTGGGTGTGCTATCAAATTTGGGGAGACTGGCCGATAGGTTACCACCTGTTTAATGGCCTGCTCTATGCCTTCGCTTGCTGTCTGATTTATCGCGGCCTAGTGTGCTGGAAAGGTACCCAACCTTGGTTTTTTGCCGCTTATTTTGCGGCGCATCCCCTGAATGTCGCCTCCGTGGCCTGGATCAGTGAAGGGAAAAATTGCGTCGCGTTGGTCTTATATATCTCGGCCTTAAACCAGTTGGCACGGGCCACCGGAACTTCCGGCCAAGCACGTTGGTGGTGGGCGGGTGTTTTGGCTGCTTTAGCGATGCTGGCCAAACCCTCCGCGGTAATGCTGCCCGTCGTGGGTTGGTTGCTCTGCGCCTGGAATGGCCTGGGACGCGACCGCCGCGTGCTGATTTGGACTGGTGGTTTAACGGCCTTTGCCTTGGTGGTCGCCTGGCTTACCATTCGCACCCAGGCGGATGAAAACTTTGCCCTCATCACCAGCGGCCCTGTCGAACGTGGGCAACGCGTCGGTTGGATCGCTTGGTGGTATCTGGGGAGGATGCTTGTTCCATTCTATCAACCACTGTTGGAAGAGCGCTGGGCCTTGGATTCCACCGACCCCGTAAATTGGCTTCCCTTGGCGGCGTGGCTTGGGTTGGTTATCGCATTATCGTTTTTTTGGCGATCGAATGCTTGGAGTCGCGCGCTGCTTTTATCCCTCACACTGATGCTAGTTAGCCTGTTTCCAGTATTGGGACTATTTGATATGCGATTTCAGCAGTACGCTCATGTCGCCGACCATTTGGGGCAATTGGGTTTGGTGGGGCTGGTGATTGGCTTGTCAGTCGGGTCCAAGGCGATTCTGAATTCCGTTACCGCCAAACTCCCCCGACTACTCTGGGCAGAATTATTTTTTAAGGGATTGCAGGCGTTTGCACTGGTGATACTAGCGAGCACATCCTGGCACCGAGCTGGCCTCTATGCCACGGAAGAACGCTTTTGGTCCGCCGCCGTTGCCCAGAATCCTTTGCAGGGACTGGCGCATTTTCATTTGGGCACGCTGTATGAGCGGCAAAAGAATTACGCGCTGGCCGCTGACCATTTCGAACTCGCATTGCAGTTGGAGCCGCTGTATCCGCCAGCCGCGCTCCGCTGGGGAGTGATGCTGTATCGGACGGGGAAATTAACGGCGGCCCGGCGGGAATTGCAAAAATACACCGCCCATACACCCGAGGCGGAAGCGTATTATTTGCTGGGGGAAATTGCCGCCCAGGAGCGGGATTGGCCCACCGCGATCCAAAATTACCAGTCGAGCGCAAAACTAAAATCCGATAATGCGGGTGTGTACTTTTCCTGGGCGATTGCCGAGCGAGAACAACAGTCCTGGCAGCAAGCGCGGGATTTGCTGCAAAAATCGCTGGAAATGGAAAAAAACGGACTAACGTATTTTGAGTTGGCGGAAGTTTACAAACGGACGGGGCGGTACGCTGAAAGCCTAAAATATTATGAACAGGCGTTAATATTACTGCCGGAACACCAAGCGGCATTAAATAATTTCGCCTGGCTACTATGCACATTACGTGATCCGGCACTGCGTGACCCCGCGCGGGCCGTGCAACTGGCGCAGCGGGGTGTGGCGGCTAGCCAGGGTCGCGATCCCAATATATTAGATACGTTGGCCACGGCGCATGCGGCGGCGGGAGACTGGAATTCCGCGCTTGCCACATGGGCGAGAGCGATTGCATTGTGCGAAGGACCGGAGTTAGCGCCGCTACGGATGGAGCTAGAGGCGAAACAGCGGGAGTGGTCTCAGCAAAAGCGGGAATAACGCCAGCGGCGAAAAGCGGCGACCGCCACGAGTCCGATGACACCGACAATGGCGCTAGGCTCTGGTATGGCCAGAATGTCGGAGTAAAGGAGGCCGTCGGTGCCGTCGGTGAAGGCAGCATAAAAATACGTCCGATTATTTTCGTCGATGCGCGCCAAGATATCGGGATTGATAAATGAGATTGTTCTCGATGTGCCATCCGGCAAATCCACCACATCCCCAGGTTTGGCTATCGTATGAAAGCTGCCATCGTTCAATCTGGCGACGAGTAGACCAAGATTTAGGTTTGCGGGATCATAAGTATAGCGAAATAGCACGTCTTGATCGTTGCTGATCGTAACGCCCCTGTGACTGATATACTTTTGGGTATGTTGCTCAAAGCCGGGCAGCGTAAAAGTGTGATCAAAGAGCTTTATGGTTGAACCATTTGCGTCTAACTTGTAGAAATAATATTCCCCTGAAATGTGATTGTTCGTAGGTTGATAGGCGGCAAAAAAGTTTTCGCCTCCAGCTTGATATGGATTGATTGTGTAATTTAATAGTTGTTTGGCGGGATCATCAGGCAATGTGGAAAAAGAGTAAATATCCCTATTTGTGTTGCTATTTAAATCATATTCTTCTCCGATGATCGTGCTTATACTATCATCACGTCGAAAGATACTTTGGATTTTCGAATTAGCGATCGTACGTGGATACAGTATAGATTCAGACGTGCCGAAAGGGCGAGTTTTCAACAAATGAATTGTATTGCTCAGGTCATTACGATACCACAAGCTAAATGTACTTGTGTTAAATGAAGTAGACACAGCAATATACTCGTGGTTCGATAGCATTTGAGAAAATGTCGCGGAATCAGTCTGAATCGCAGGATTATTTGTGTCAGTCAGTGGAAAAGAACTTGCAAATGTTTTTACCAAGGTGCCATCAGGATCTGCAAATCGCATTCTTTGTGATCCCGTGAGAAACTCGCGAAGAACTACCCAGTTTCTCTCAAATCGAGCATTTGAAATCCCGTTTACTATAGCATTATTTGGGGTCCCAGGGGCTGGATCGCCAATCTCTTGAAAAGTACGGAAATTCCCCGGTGTGCCAATGGTTAATTTGTTCTCCGCAAAGAAAATACTGGTTTCTTGAGTCGGATGCAAATGATACGAATTGGTGTTAGTAAAATATTGCGTGGTCACTAAGTCGATTTTGGAACCATCAGTAATATAGTAAAGGTCTAGAGGTTCTTGTGCTATAGATTGATTATTTTTATAGCCCAGTAAGAGAATTCCTTTCGACGAAAATACTATTCCTTGTGAACCAAATGAAGGGTGAGTGAACACCACCCCCGGAGTCCGGCCCGGTACCTGCATGCCGGTGTAGATTATGGGTTTGATCTCGCCGGCGGGACAGACTGTGGTACCTAAAATAATTAGAATTAACCAACTTGGAGTCATTGCCAAGCAGGTTCCAAGAATGGAGCTGCAAAGTCTGAGGTATGTGTTATGATCAAGCATTTGTAGTATCCTTGTTGAATGGTAGTTTGCTTCAGGAGCTTTTACGTGGAGAATAGACTGGTTGTGTTACTACCTTGCTTTTGGTTCGTCGATTTTTTTACGACGACAGCGAAAGAACACCCAACCGAGAGCCAAGCTGCCTCCGATCAAGCCCAGGTGAGCAGGTTCGGGCACGGCCAAAATATCGGAGTAGAGCAGGCCGTCGGTGCCGTCGGTGAATGTGACTTGAAAGTAAGCCCGATTCCACTGATCGATGCCAATCACTTTCACATGGTTCTTAACTGTGCGACTGGTCCCATCGGGAAGATCGACGACTTCGCCGGGGTTGGAAATGGTGACGAATGTCCCGTCACGTTTTCGGGCAACGACATAGGAATTGTTGGTAGCGGGATCATTATCCGTATCGTAACTGAATAGGATATCATTTTGATCCGATAAATGAAGATTAAAGGTATAGATATACTTAGTCGTATTTTGCTCGTGATTGGGATGCACAAAGTCATCACCAAAAATGCGGGTGAATGTTGCGTCCGAATTAAACGTATACACAGTGGCTTTGTCACGTTGACTAAACTTGGAAAAGCTAATCCATGTTGTATCATCATAAACGCTTTTATACATACCATATTGAGTCTGGCCAATCGGGATGCTCGAATCACCGGGCCAAGTACTGGTTAGGAATACATCCGTGGGGATTCGCGTGGATGTGTCATATGTCACCGTTTGTAAATTATTAGGTGTTGTGTAGAAATAATTGATCGTCTGGTTGGTTCGCAAGGCAGTGAACGCGGCTCGACTCGTGTCACTTCCGCTAGGTAGGCTACCAATTCGATAGTTTACGCCATCCAAATGATACCAAACCGAATTTTCTACCGAATCATAGGCGGTGTATTCCGTAGCCGAGAGCAGTCGAGTTCTAGAAGCACGATTCGTGTTAAACGCCGGGTTAAATGTATCGGTTATTGAGAAGGGGAATTGCGGTAACACAGATAATGTAGTTCCGCTTATGTCAGTCACTCGTGTACGGCCACCTGGGCTAAGTGTGGTTTTTTCAAAAAGTTCTAATTGGTTTTGCGTAATAAAATTTACCGCGGAAAACTCTGTCACCAAGTCATTACTTGGCGTGCCGTTGGCCGCCACACCCACTTGCTGGATATTGTTGAATGCTCCTGGTTTGCCAACGAATAAGTTGCCTTCTTTTGCATATACGATGTTTTCACCCTGAGGCTGCGCGGCATTATAAAACTGCTTAAAGCTAAATGCCGGCACATTCAGTCCAGTAGCCCGATTGTAATAAATCATTGCGTAATTATTAACCGGATCATTTGTGTAATAATTGCCTTGCAGCACGCCCAGACTGGAAAAATTAAAAAAGTTGGAAGTAAAATAGTATGGTGCAAACACCACCCCCGGTGCCAGACCCGGCACCTGCATGCCGGTGTAGATGATGGGCTTGATCTCGCCGGCAGTTGAATTGGTCGGCGTAAACAGGCCCAGGCAAATCAGGACCATCCCCCAGGCCAACATCCCACTTGCCAACTTGGGCCAGTGTGGCATGCGCCGAGGCAACATGCCAGAATGATGCAAGCCCAAACCGTTAATCGTAGTCAAAATCCGCCCCATAAATAATCCTTTGCTAAAAAAGTGCCCATGGCCATAGCAAGTCCGTACCGATTCACACCGTAGCGGGAAAACACTAACTCATCACGCCGCCAAGGAGATGTCGCTTTTACTATAGTAAAAAGCGACGGTAGGGAACCGCAGTAGCTTGCTCGCAAAGTGAATGAGAATTGCCCCGGGAGACCGAGGTAAACGACACCCGGGTCACATGAAATGCCGACACATAACTCTACTTAAACTAGACGGGCTTCCGACCAAATGCAATCAATATGACGGAAAATATGTGTTAGAAAATTGTTTGGCTTGTCCGGAGAGCACTTAAAAGGGGCGGTTTTCATGGTTTGGGGCAAGCCGCCGGGGTGGCACTAGCGAATTTTCCCCACATTATTCTAGCATTGCCCCATTCTTGCTGACAGCCATTTCGTTGCACCCCCACGAACAACCATAAACTTGGCCATTTTGTGAAACAGTCGTGTGCCACTGGTGGAACACCAGTGCCGAGACGGGAGTTTGATAAATTGAAACGGACAGGAATTCAGAACAAGTCGTGAGTAAGAATTCCTAAGCTATTGGGCATCGCACACCCTGTGGCAAACACTGGCAGAATGCCAGTGGCACACTCCGTCTTTTTCATAATGGCTAAGTCTGGTGCAAGGAAATGGAACAGGTAAGCAAAGGTCAGCACTGGTTGAAAATGGAAACTTCAACGGTGCCACCCGGCCGGTTGACTTCCAAAACACCGTCAGCGAACTGGATGAAACGAACAACTTGGCCATCGTCGAGCGCTCGGCTCTTGATGCGGTCGCCCAGTGAGCTTCGTCGAGCCCCTGATATCCACGCTTCGCCGCGACGCTCGTCGGGCCGATTGGCCAGCGGGCGTCGTGGTGTTTTTACTTTAGGCCGAATGCTTCCTGTTTTTAAGAAAGGGTCGTTTTCCAAGGAGGACAATAGCGGGTAGCCCAGGCAAAAAATCGGGTACCCAAGGAACTTGTTCCTTGGCCGCGCAGCGGTGGGAAGCATTTCTTCAAATATCTCCGCTGCGTCCATTCGGTTTCTTGTGCTGCGCACACCGGAACAAGTTTTAGAGCAACCCTCGATTGGCGGTAATTCCGCAAAAAATAAGAAAAGCTCCCCGTGCCAAACCCTTTACGAACCGATTCTCTGTTTTGGATTACTGTAACTGCTGTAGTGGCGTGTCCTTGGGGAGTTCGAGTCTGATTTGGTGGCAAAAACCGAAACAGACGGGTTACAAAACCTGCCCAGGCTAGTTAACAACGATGAATTACCACGAGGAGCGGCCGCACCAGGGAATCGGGATCGAGAATGAGCTTTTGATTCGCGCCAAGCAACCCGGACGGCCGAAGACCAAGTGTGGCAACCTGCGGGACGAGGCTGTTCCGCTGAACGATATCCGCTGCAAACAGCGGTTGGGAGGGTTGCTCAAAAGTTACAGCCGACACGCGGCGTGATGGACGCTGGTGGCAACCTGCAAGACGATCATCTTGGCGAAGAACAACTGCGTATCCCGCACGCGCCGAACGGGAAAATCCGTGCTTCACTGTGCGTGTGTAGCGGAATGTTTGCAAATTCTTCATGGGTTGGAAGTGAGTAACGGCGTTCACGCCTCGTCGGTCTTGCGATTTGTCAGATTCGATTGCGTCATTTTTGGGGTTACACTAATTTTGGCACAGGGCAGCGGCTCTTGTGCGCGGGAATGTTTGCAAATTCTTCATGGGTCGGCAGCGAGTAACGGCGTTCCCACCTCTTCAGGTTTACGATTTTTTAGATTCGATTGCGTCATTTTTGGGGTTGTACTAATTTTGGCACAGGGCGCGGCGATGTTTGCAAATATTTCTGCTCCATCCAGTGGGCTTCTTGTGCTATGCACACTGGAACAAGTTCCAGTGCTACCCAATTGGTGATTAGCTGGGCTACCCGCTAGCCAATGGGCGATAAGCTGGGCTACCCGCTCAGGACGCCACCCCTACTTGACTCATTTTGGCACAGGACGCCTAGCAAACGAAACTAAAAAAGTATCCTGAAGTTCCTCGCACGTGCAATTGATCAACTCAAAATGCATTAAATGATACCAATTTTCCGGATTGGGATCGCCATGTGCTAGACTTGACCCTTTAACCCTAACCGACTTTGTAGGATTGTGAACGATAGTGAGTATCTCGCCATCCATGATGCGATCCAATCCTTCTAAATACTCTACCCGGGCTGTAGCAGTTAACCATCGTCCAGGCTTTGCCCATACGCATTTTAAAGCGGCAGTTGGCATTTGGTCACAATGAATCCAAAGATTGTTGAAAACCTGTAAGTCTTCCAGTGATAATCTCGACTTCATTTTTGGAAATCCCCCAGCTGTTAGCGTTTTTGATTAGCTTCTGTGCCGCCTCGATTTCAGCAAGCAAATCAGCTTTTGGTTTACCGAACTCTTCAATCCACTTCTGATATCTGCCAGTACGACGTTGCGTATTATGAATAAACTCCTCAAAAACAGAAAATGTCGGAGCATTAGGACAAAGAATGATTTTGCCAAGTCCCTCACTACTACCTAGTGTACCAGGTCCGTTGGTTGAGAAAAGGTGCATGGCAGCATCTTCATCGTCCCAAATCTCTCCTCCACCTCCTCGCTTCTTTCCGGCATTAGATTCAAATGCCTTTTTCATCTGCTCATAGCGCCGCCTATCCATAGCTGGCAACTCGCCTTGGCCTTGACTAAGTAATCCCCTGTTTGGGACCACATCATCCGCTTTGGTCAACAATTTCTTTCCGCTTCTAACCACCCTCCCACTGACAAACGGTACAAAGCTGGCACCCGCGGTCAGCACCCGATCAAAAGTCGAGAGCTTTTCTCCGGTGCAAATGTCCACGCCGGTGATGACTTCCTGCCAATCCTTGGCGTCGCCCAGGCCCGGCACAAACCCGGCCGCGAAACTGGTCCAACCGGCCACCTCCTGCGTTTCTTGCCAGAATGCGCGGTCGCGCGCGGTCGCCCGGTTGGCGGACTCTTGCAAGCCTTGCATGTACTCGGCGTTCTCACCATCCATGTAGGAATAGAGTAAGCCGTCGGCGGCGATCCCCTGGCCATTGTATTGCTGCCGCAGGTCGCTCCAATTGTACTCGTCCAGCAGGGCATCTTGTTGCGACTTTAGTTCCTTGTAGCGATTGAGATTTTCGATGATGTGAATTTTATTGGCGTTGTACTCCTCCATCAGGCGATTGCGGTCCGCCGCGCTCAGGCAGCAAGCGGTTTGCAATTGCAGCATGATTTGGAGATTGCGTTCATGCCGTTCGGTGGTATACGTCACCAAGCCCGTAATATTTCTGTCGTGCGCGATAAAATCGGGTAGCCCAGGCAAAAAATCGGGTACCCAAGGAACTTGTTCCTTGGCCGCGCAGCGGTGGGAAGCATTTCTACAAATATTTCCGCTACATCCAGTGGGCTTCTTATGCTGCGCACACCGGAACAAGTTTAGTGCCATCCGCAATTGTAGCAGGCACCGTCCCTGGTGCCGTGATATCCCTTCGCCGGTGTGCGGCTTTGTAATCCAACATGACCAGCGTTCAGGGGGTTTGCACCCCAGGCTAGAATTCTTGCGCCGCTGCGCGGCTAAAGGAGAGAGGGGGGGGGTTGTGTACCCCGGGTAGTCGCTGCGCTCCAACCCGGGGCTAAGTGCTGTAACCGCTTCGCGGTAGAAAGGCAATTGATGCAAAAACCAAATACCAGTAACCAAAAACCAATCCGGCGAGTAAAACTCGCCGCTACGGGCTGATCGGCGATTGGAACTCGCCGCTACGGGCTGATGGGCGACGGCGTCGCCACCTCCAGTTTTCTCACATCCACGCCTCCGCCCGCTTTTCGCTCCTCTACGTGTACCGTACTCCTTGGTGTTGGGCCTCAAAGAACGCTGGCAGCAGACCGTCAACGCGTAGCAGGCCCGCGCGGGTGAGCCGTAAGATCGCGGTGTTTCGCGGATCAGGCCCCTCCCATTCCAAATACCCCTGCGCCGCGTAGTCCGCCCAGACGTCGGCCCATTCCTGGCGGATATCGACGCCAAATTTGGACTGAAAATAATTGGTATCCAGTTTACCCGTTTTCAGTTGCAAGATCATTTCCCGCACCAGCAACTGGTGTGGCGTGGGGGCCAAGCCACGGGCCAGTGGCAGACGTCCCTCGTTTAGGGCGCCTAGGTAGGGTCCCCATTCGGCTAGATTTTGATAATGGACATCGCTGACATGGCCAAAGCTGGCCACCCCCGTGGCTAACAAGTCGCTTCCCCGCCACAGATTATCCCGATAGCTAAATTTGACCCCGCGGCCGCGCTTGACCAGCGTATAAGCACTGCTGATGTCGTATCCCCCGGCGGTCAACTGTTCATAGGCGTACTCCATCCATGTCCGCTTGGTTGGCCAGTCCGCCACTGGTAATTCCACCTGGTTGCCCAAAATATCCTTGGAATAAACCGTGTTAAAGGGTAACTCCAGTTGGTAAATCGTGACGCTATCCGGACTAAGCGCCAGGGTGCGGGCAATGTTATCTTGCCAGTTTTCCCAGGTCTCTCCCACCATGCCGGCAATCAGATCAATATTCACGCTGGCAAATCCGGCGTTAACGATCCAGTCCCACGATTTGTAGACCTCGGCTGATAAATGCGCTCGCCCGTTTTCCTCGAGTACCGCATCGGAAAAATTCTCCACGCCCAGGCTCAGGCGGGTAACGCCCAACTCGCGCAGGGTTTTGATTTTTGGCTCGGACAGGGTTCCCGGTTCGCATTCAAAGGTGACTTCCTCGGCCTGGTCCCAATTGATATTAGCCCGCAACCGATCAACCAGCGACGTCAGTTGCTTGCCGGATAAAAACGATGGCGTCCCCCCGCCAAAGTAGACAAACCGGAAGGGCCGTTCCCCCATGACCGGCAGACGGCTAACTAATTCGATCTCGTGGGCCAGGCCCGCCACGTAATCCTCGACCTCGTGGGAGTTTTTATCGGTGTAAACGCGAAAATAGCAAAATTTGCACCGCTTGCGGCAAAAGGGAATATGCAAATACAGGCCCAGGGGGCGGAGCGAGTTGGCCGGCTGTGGTGCGGTGGTGACACCGTCCGGGGCGCTGGCGGTCGCCGGATTGCGGTTAGGGAGGGGCGGCGAATGGAGCGCGGCGGTGACGGCTGGCAGTTCTTCCGCCGTCCATTGGGAATACGGGGGATAATTGCTGATAAAATAACTGCCAACTTCGGTCTTTAGTGTGGCGGTGGACATAAGTTTGTAATTAGTAAAGTTCCCGCGGGGAAACAGGAGGGCGGAGGGAGGGCGCGCGGCAGTGATAGGTTATTTTAAACAGTTTGCCCGCTGAAACCAAATGTTGTTCCACTTGACGTTTGATAGATTCATTTTTAATAAGGGAGATTCCCGGCAAAGTTGGGGAGAATTTTTCAAATTTTGATATTACACCTGCGAAATCTTTAGCTAGGCTAAGGTAGAGGGTAGGGGCCAGCCGGGGGAAATTTTCCTCCATATTCCGGGTGTAAAAGTTCCTTGAACCCCTCCTTTGCTTGTCGGACACTTGCCGAGGTTTGTCCCCCGCCATCCTGCCGTTTCCCATTCCCTGTTCCCTACTATCGTACCAGTCCCGTCCGGCGGACGGGACCTACTCCCCATCCCTTACCGAGTATTCCGACGTGGCAGAAACACTTGATTGGCAAAATTTATTTACCCGCGAACCCCTAGCCGTGCAGCGGGGCGTTCCAGAATATGTGGCGGTGGATGATGACTATGCCGAAAACTTTGGCCGCCAATGGAATCTCTTTCGCGAGATACAGCTTGATTCGCTTTCCGGACAAAACGAATCCAGCACCCGCTTTTTTAATGAAACCGGCTGGCAATCCGAGTGGCTGGCCGGAAAGCTTTTGTTAGACATTGGTTGTGGCGCGGGACGCTTTGCCGAGATCGCCTGCCAGCATGGAGCGCGGGTGGTGGCGGTCGATTTATCCACCGCTGTTTACTCTTGCCAGGAAACGCTCTCGCGGTTTCCCGCCGATCAATACCGCGTCATCCGCGCCAGCCTGTTTGATCTTCCCCTGCGCCCCCAAGCGTTTGACGGCGTTTATAGTCTGGGTGTGTTACAACACACGCCCGATCCGCTGGGGGCGGTGCGGGCGATTGCCGAATTTGTCAAACCCGGGGGAGAACTGGCAACCTGGATCTACGAAAGCAAAGGGCGGGGTAACGCCCTGGGAAATCTCACGCCCAAGATGCTGCTTAGGCGATTTTTGATCCGGGGGTGGACTCCGGACGCGGTGCTCCGATTTTCGCGGTGGATGGTGGCGTTGGGCTTTCCGGTGGGCTGGGGGCTGAGTTGGTTGGGACGGCCGGGGGAGTTATTATCGCATGGGCTTCCCTACGCCGCGCGGCACCACCGGGGGAGGGGTGATTTGCGGCGACAATGGCTGTACTGTTTGATGGACACCATGGACTGGTACGGACCGACGTATGATTTGCCCCAAAGCGAAGCGGACGTTAGGCAGGCGATGAGCGCGGCGGGCCTGGGGGATATCCGGCGATTGCCGGCCAAGGGAATGGCGATCGTGGGGCGGCGATAGAGGGAGGCTAAGGGAAAAATGGGGGATCGACGGTTCGTTGCCAGCGAAATACAAAGGATAAAAACGCATGCTGGGCGATCTGAAAAATCCGCGTTGGATGTACTTGAAAGCAGTGCTCTTCGTCCTCATAGGCTTGATTGCGGCCACTTTATTATTACTGGAACATCCCAGTTGGTACACGGCGGGATTATTGCTAATAACGATTTGGGCATTTTGTCGGGCTTACTATTTTGCCTTCTATGTAATCGAAAAGTATATTGATCCGCGATTTCGCTTTGCGGGGTTGTGGTCGGTGCTGCGGTATTTATTAACTGAAAGGAAAGCGGATAGTCAAGCAAAAGAGATTATTGCAAAGAATCCGGGAGTCGAGACTTCCAATAATCGGGATGTCGACGGCTATGGGCAACCGCCAAAATTTCAATAACCTGTTGTGTATCGAAATGATAGTAGATCACATAAGGAAATTTTTGCATTCGCAACCAACGTACTCCTGCGATATCCGTAGCGGCAAGTTTTGTTAACATCAAAATTCTTTATATACATTCGCGAAATTCACTGTAAAATCGTTTACCAGTGGCATCACTAATATCTAGATAACACCGCAGGGCGGTAAGATATTCCTCCTCCGCCGCCTGATGCAATCTAACCTAATTTGTGCCCATAAATCATTTGCTCGGTTTTGGTTTGCACATCTTCCCAGCTCACCGTCGCCGCTTGGCCTGATTGTAATTCTTGCAATCGCACGACGGCAGTTTGCCGCCAAGCTGATTCAATCTCAAGAGTTTCCTCCGTCGAGCGCGGCTCGTCAGACAATTCAGTGGCCAACAGGGCATCGATTAACTGCGCTCGCTGATCGGCGGGCCACGTCGCCACACAATCCAATATTTCTTGATAAGTGGGCATGTTTGCGTGCATGGGACAAATCTTTGGCTAAGTTCCTGTTCGATGCTACTTATCTTGTGGTGCAAGATATACCAGTATCATTTCAATTTTAACAGCATTCTATGAAAGCGTACGATATCTTAGCCCATCAAACTAATTAACTTGACTAGAAACTCCGCTCCCCCCCGCAAATTTTACCCATTTTCACACCAGCGCGGCTTGACGGTTTCCCCACTCCCTTGCTAAATTCCAAGTCCATAGCTGGTAACGAGTTTGGTATGCACGAGGAGCATGTGGCCCACTTCGGTGATTTTTTTGCACCGGGGTCTCATCCACTTTCCCGGCCCCCCTTATTAGATTCTCCGGAGATCTTTTTAACTGCATAATACACAATGACTTACGGTTTTTCAAAAACTCGTCCAGTTGCTGGCTACTCGATATCCGTGGGTGTCTTAGCTAGGGAACTTCGTTAGGCTTTTAAGCTCAAAAGTTTGCCACGGACGCCACGTCACACCTTTTCCTCGACATTTTTTCACAGAAACTGATTTTCCCCCTCACAGGTAGCGCACACATGGCCAAAGTTGCCCTCAAGCCCGAAAAGTCCGCCAAATCCTCGAAATCCGATACCCCGGCCAAAGGGGACAAGCCCGCCAAAATGACCTACTACTTTGGCAAGACGCGGTGCGATGGCAAAGGGGACCAAAAATCGCTATTAGGGGGCAAGGGGGCCAATCTGGCGGATATGACCAGCATCGGCCTGCCGGTTCCACCGGGATTCACCATCACCACCGCCGTGTGCGACGCCTACTATAAAAGCGGCAAAAAGCTTCCCGCTGGACTCATGGATGACGTGAAAAAAGCGGTCTCCATGCTGGAAAAAGAACTGGGCAAGAAATTTGGCGATCCCAACCATCCCCTGCTGGTCTCGGTCCGTTCCGGCGCGGCGGCCAGCATGCCCGGCATGATGAACACCATTCTCAACCTGGGCCTCAATGACAAATCCGTCATTGGCCTCGCCCATGCGACCAATAACGACCGGTTTGCCTATGACAGCTACCGCCGCGTGATCAACATGTTTGGCGATGTGGTGGTCAATGTCGACCACGAGCATTTTGAACATGCCTTTGACAAGATCAAAAAGAAATACAACGCCAAGGCCGATACCGATGTGCCGACACAAGGGTTGGTGGAGCTGTGCAACGAGTACAAAAAAGTGTACGAGCAGCACCATGGCAAACCCTTTCCCCAGGATCCGCTGGTCCAACTGGAAATGGCGATCGAGGCGGTCTTTCGCAGTTGGATGCAACCCCGCGCGGTAAAGTACCGCCAGGTCGAGGGGATCACTGGCCTTTTGGGAACAGCGGTCAATATCCAATCGATGGTCTTTGGCAACATGGGGGACGACTGCGGCACGGGCGTGGCCTTTACCCGCAATCCCAGCACGGGCGAGAATAAATTTTACGGCGAGTTTTTGGTCAACGCCCAGGGGGAGGATGTGGTGGCGGGGATTCGCACGCCGCTGCCGGTCGATGACATGCCCAAGTGGAACAAAAAAATCCACGGGCAGCTCCTCGACATCAAAAAGATTTTGGAGACGCATTATAAGGACGTGCAGGATATCGAGTTCACCATTGAAAAGGGAACTTTGTATATGCTGCAAACGCGGAATGGCAAGCGGACCGGCCCCGCGGCGGTGCGGATCGCCTGCGAAATGGTTAAGGAAAAGCTGATCGACGAACCAACAGCCGTCAAACGCATTCCCGCGGCGGACCTGATTCAATTGTTGCTCCCCAGTTTTGACCCCGCCGCCAAAAAGAAAGCCACCGTTCTGACGACCGGCCTGCCAGCCTCTCCCGGCGCGGCTGTGGGTAAGCTGGCCTTTACCGCGGCCGAGGCGGTCGACCGGACCCATGCCGGTGAAAAAGTGATTTTGGTCCGCAAGGAAACCAATCCCGAGGACATCGATGGCATGCATTCCGCGGCGGGCATCTTGACCAGCACCGGCGGCATGACCAGCCATGCGGCGGTCGTCGCCCGCGGCTGGGGCCGCTGCTGCGTCGCCGGCGCGGGAGAAATCACCATCGACGAAAAAGCCCGGGTCATCGTGGTCAAAGGGAAAAAGCTGACCTTTAAGGACACGATTAGCATCGACGGCTCGACCGGCGAAGTCATGCTGGACGAGGTAGCCACCCAGGCGCCGAAGCTGTCGGGTGACTTTGGCACGGTGATGAAATGGGCGGACAAATACCGCACGCTGAAGATTCGGACCAATGCCGACACCCCCGCCGATGCCGAAAAGGCCCGGGAATTTGGAGCGGAAGGGATCGGCCTGTGCCGGACCGAGCATATGTTCTTTGAAGGGGACCGGATCAAGGCGATGCGCGAAATGATCCTGGCCGAACATCCCGAAGAACGCGAAGCCGCCCTGGCCAAGCTGCTACCGTTCCAACGGACCGACTTTGAGGGAATCTTTAAGGCGATGAAAGGCCTGCCGGTCACCATCCGCCTGCTGGATCCCCCGTTGCACGAATTTTTGCCCCAAGAGGAAAAAAGCCAAAAGGAAATGGCCGCGCTCTTGGGCGTCAGCCCCGCCAAGGTCAAACACCGCGTTCACCAACTGCACGAAATGAACCCCATGCTGGGCCATCGTGGCTGCCGCCTGGCGGTGACTTATCCGGAGATTTTGGTGATGCAGGTTACGGCCATTGTCGAGGCGACCATCAATTGCCGCAATAAAAACATCGACGCCCAGCCGGAGATCATGATTCCCCTGGTCGGGACCGAGAAAGAATTGGCGATGCTGCGACAATTGACAGAAGAAACCATCGAAAAGGTCGCCAAGGAGAAGAAGTACACGAAGAAACTGGATATCCCCGTGGGGACGATGATCGAAATCCCCCGCGCGGCCCTGACCGCCAACGAGATCGCCAATCAAGCGGACTTTTTCAGCTTTGGCACCAACGACCTGACGCAAATGACGTTCGGCTTTAGCCGAGACGACGTCAACACGTTTTTGCCGGATTACCTGCGCAACGAACTGCTGCTGGTCGATCCGTTCCAATCGCTCGATACCTCGGGCGTGGGCCAGTTGGTTGAAATGGCCGTGACCAAGGGTCGGGCCACCCGCGACGGGCTAAAATGCGGCATTTGCGGCGAGCACGGCGGGGACCCGGCGTCGATCCGCTTTTGCCACAAAGTAGGGCTGGATTATGTCAGTTGCTCGCCTTATCGCGTACCGATCGCCCGCCTGGCCGCCGCGCAGGCGGCACTGGGTAAGTAGTGTCAACAAAGCCGCCGCTGGCAGCGGCGGTGTGTGGCTGTAGGTCCCGTCCGCCGGACGGGACTGCGGTGCTTGGTATTTGGTTGCTGGTTTTTGGTTGCCGCGACGCGTAGCGGAG
Source organism: Pirellulales bacterium (assembly GCA_033762255.1). Lineage (NCBI taxonomy): Bacteria > Pseudomonadati > Planctomycetota > Planctomycetia > Pirellulales > Pirellulales bacterium. Next base: position 25,176 of record JANRLT010000053.1, read on the forward strand.
CGCGTGCCTCTACCGAAGAATTCATTCATCACGGAGGAGTGAGAGGAAAGACCGAGTTTTACGGAGAAAGCATTCTGTAGGAGGCGACTCTGTCGCCGAATATCCCGTAGCGGCGAGTTTTACTCGCCGTTTTGCCACGTCACGTCGGGTGGCGGGGGACTAGCTTGTGCAGCAATGTGGATCCAGGGGAGCGATATCTTTATAGCAAGCGTTTCAACCAAATTGCCTTTCAACCGCGCAGCGGTTGCGGCATTTAGCCCAAGGCTATTCAGCGCGTCCTGCAAGGTAATATCCCAAAGCCGCCGCTGGCAGCGGCGGTGTGCGGGACACGGGAAAAAACGTAGGAGGCGACTCCGTCGCCGAATGTACCGTACCGGCGAGTTTTACTCGCTGTTTTGGCTCTGTACCGGCGAGTTCCACTCGCCGTTCTGGACATTGGTTAGCCGCAACGCGTAGCGGAGCGCGGCATTTGGTTGAATGGATTAAAGCGTAGCGGTGTACTCTTACATTGGTCCCTCTTGCTTACAAAATTGCTCTCGATTCCCTCACGCAGGATTGACCTAAATCTAATTTTGTTGATTACTGTTTTTTACGACGGTAAGATACAAAATGTCGCTTTGTGGCTATCCTGGTTATTGCGAATATTCCGGCACAAAACGTGTGGAATGTAATCTTTTGCGGCGGAGGGTGCTTTGCGTGGTTACCTGTGCGAACGCTGCTCGCTTGCTTTTGAGATCGGTGGGTATCACTTTTGGTCGCTTGACGGGAAATGCGATCAAGTGGTATGCCGCGCATGCGGCACTATGCACCGCCTCACTGAGCAGCACGGACTCTGTCAAATCACGGCTTTATCCGGCCCGGTGTGGTCGCTGCCACTTGTCACTCGGATGACCGAGTTCGGGCACGAGTATACAGACTACGAATGGCCATTTACCGAGACTGATTGGCACCATGTAGGCCAGCACATCGGCGGCATCAAGGCGCTCGGGCAGTACAAGTGTAGCCACTGCGGGGCGGCAGGGCAAAAGCAGTCGCTAGAGTGGCCGCCGCACTCGGACGGGTTTTGGATTTCGTTCCGGGAAGTGTGCCCGCTGTGCGGCGGACCGATGCCGTTTTTGTTCGACTCAACAATTAACTAATCGCGTACGTCTTAACCATGCCACGAGATGCCGTTTCCTACGATGATGAGCAACAGCTTACAACATATATCTTTCACAATTACCCTAACCTTCTCACACCACTGGAAGCACAAATCTACAAAGCCCTGCTCGCGGAATCAAAGGCAACACACTCAAGCAATATGATTGCATCAATACTTCGACAGCGTTGGAGCGTGACTGCTTCTCCAGATGTAGTCAACGCGCTTGCTAATGGTCCGGATGAGTTTCGTAACCGTGTTCGCAAACGAATTATTGAGGAGTGCGCGGAACAAATAATCATCAGACGCTGTCCAAAATGTTCGCGTTTGGTCGCAACCCCCAAGGCACAACAGTGTTTGTGGTGTGGGCATGATTGGCATTGACTTCACTACTGGCCATTGATTTTCACAATTCCCATATAGCTTATACCCTTTACTCCTGCCTCGCCAGAAAGTTGTGTTCCCATTCTCTATACACTCAATGGGGAGAGGCCGGTGTTTTGACCCCCTCGGGGACGGAAGTCCTGGGCGGCGATCCTGTACAAATAAGCCACACTCGCGCCAAGGATTCCCGACCCCCATGAGCGCGTCAATTATACACCGCTCCGTCGGGGCTTAACGAGAGAGAAGGTCGCCAACCGTGGCCTTGGGTCCACGGCCACAATTCCCGCTCCGCTGCGCGGCTAGATGGGACAGGGGGGTGTTTTGTGTACCCCGGGTAGTTGCTGCGCTCCGACCCGGGGCTAAGTTCTGTAACCGTTTCGCAGTGGATACTATTGAACCAAAAACCAATATCTAAAAAGCAGAAACCTTAATGCCCACCCCCGTACCGCCGATGCCATCGGCGGCTTTGTGGGTCGTTGCCAAACACCAGCAACCAAATACCAACCGCCAAATAACGCGCTCCGCTGCGCGTCGCGGCTAACCAAATACCAGAAATGCACCCGGCGGAACACGACTATCCCCTGGCCCCTCACCCCTGAGTCCCGTCCGGCGGACAGGACCTACCCGCCAGCGAAACTACTGGATCCCGTACTCTTCCACTACCTTGTGGCAATCGGGGAGCGACTCGCTAAAGATTTTGCCGTAATGTTTCGTGTGCATCCGGGGATCCAGCACCACCACAATCCCCCGGTCGCTGCGCGTGCGAATCAGGCGGCCAAAGCCCTGCTTAAATTTCAGCACCGCCTCGGGCAGGCTATATTCGCTAAAGGGGTTCCCCCCCCGGGCCTTGATCGCCTCGGTGCGGGCCTCTAATAAAGGTTGGTCGGGGACGGCAAAGGGGAGTTTGGTGATGATCACGTTTTGCAGGGCTTCCCCCGGCACGTCGACCCCCTGCCAAAAACTGTCCGTCCCAAACAGCACCCCCCGCTCGGCGGACTTAAACTGATCCAACATTTGCCCCCGCGGGGTTCCCTCGGCCTGCGAAAACAGTCGATACTTCCCGCTCACCAGCCATGCATTTAGCCGGTTTGCCAGGTTTCGCAGCATGTCATAACTGGTAAACAGCACAAACGCCCGCCCCGCCGTCCGCGCAATATACCGCTGGATCATGGCGGCGCAGGCTTGTTCATACGCGGATTTGTCCGAAGGTTCGGGCATCCCCCGCAGCGTGATTAGCGTTGCTTGCTCGCGAAAGTTGAACGGACTGCCAAGTTGTTCCCCGCGACTGTCCGTCAGGCCGATCCGCCGCCGAAAATGGTCAAAACTGGCTTTCTTTCCCACGCCCAAGGTCGCGCTGGTGAGCACCACGGCGGGTCCATCGCTAAAGAGTTCTTCCCGCAGGATGGGTCCGACCTCGACCGGGGCGGCATGCAGCGCGATCCGGGGATAGCGGCGGCGGCTTTCTTGCTTTTCGATCCAATACGCCGCGTCCGGCAGCGACTGGTTCAGCCAGGTTTCCAATTGACCCGCCATCGCCAACAGCCGCTCGGCGGCGGAAACGTAATCCAGTTTTTCGCCGGGGGATTTTAGCGTTTCGGCGTGTTGCCGCACCATCCGCGATAAATTCAACAGCGCGGGGCTTAGCGGATTGGCCACAATCTCTTTTGTGCGGACGCGGCCATTAGCGCTTTTCCCGGATTGACTCCATTCCAGCAAATCGCCAAAAAACTCATCCGCCGCAAATCGGCATCGCTCGGTCGCCTGCTGCGCCGTCCCCAATTGCGCCGTGACCAACAATCCCTTATTCGTATGGGCGTTGTACAGTTTATTCAGCAGGTACTCGATTTGGCCCGAACTGACCGATAGGCCCAGGTGGTCGCCGGCGACCTGTTCCAGGGTGTGGGCCTCGTCAAAAATGACCAGTTGGTGGTCGGGAAGCAGTTTCGCCCCTTGCCGCCGCAGGGCCAAATCGCTGCAGTAAAGCGCGTGGTTGACGATGAGGATTTGGGCGTTCTGCATGCGTCGCCGGGCGGCAAAGTAAAAGCAATCTTTGTGCGTGGGACAGTTGCGGCCCAGGCAATTGCCGCTATCGCTGGCGACTTCGTCCCACACACCGGCCAGGGGGGTCTCGCCCAGATCGGCCTTGGAGCCGTCAGTGGTGGTTTTTGCCCAATCGGCGATTCGCCGCAATTGACTGTATTCCTCATCCGAGCTTAGCAAAGAGGTCGCGCGGGCCTGGGCGTTTTTCATCCGGCGCAGGCTCAGGTAATTGCCGCGCCCCTTGACCATGACGGCGGTAAACTCCAGGGGAATCACGGCCTTGAGCAGGGGCAAATCCTTGGACAGCAATTGTTCCTGCAGGGCGATGGTGTGCGTGCTGATGATCACGCGGCGGCGGGGGGCGGCATCCTCGCCGGGGTTGAGTGGCCCTGTGTCATCATCAGCGTCATACAGGTCGCGCGGATTGCGGCGGGGGGGAGGTTCGGGGGCGAGTTGATCCTGGCACACGGCCAGGATGGCCGGAACCAGATAGGCAAAGCTTTTGCCGACGCCGGTGCCGGCCTCGACCACCAGATGCTGCCGGGCGGCGATGGCCTCGGCCACGGCCGCCGCCATGCGCAGCTGCTCGGGCCGCTGTTCATAATTGGCCAACCGCGCGGCAACGCGTCCAGCAGGGCCTAGAATGTCCGCGGGGGTCAGCATGGAAAGGAGTGTTACTTTTGGGAAGGAAACGCCAGGGACCGAACAGAGTATAAGTGGGCATTTCTATTCTAAGCCATCCGCTTGCGGTTCTGTCAGCCCCCGCGAAGTTGACAAATGCCGTGAAATACGTTTTGGCCACGGATTTTCGCAGTTGAAACACGGATCATTCTGGATTCTGATCCGTGCAAATCCGTGTTTATCCGTGGCTACGTATTATATTAAATTCAATTTTGGCCACGGATTGGCACTGATGAAAAACGGTGCGGGCGGGGGTCGGGAGTCTGACGCGGTAAGCGCGTATTTGGCAAACGGGCTTGTTCGCGGAAGACTCCCGTCCCCCTACGCCTTGCTTGAGGGGGACGGGAGTCCTGGGCGAATCAAGCTGTATAGCGAAATGAGCTTGCACCGCCCACGACTCCCGACCCCTGCGCTACATGCTATTCAAGATATAAATCGGGCCTTTGGCCCTTCCAATAGTATCCACACTTGACCTAGGGCGACGCTGCGCTTGCCCTAGGCTGGGATAGGTTGGGCCTTTGGCCCGCAAAACATCAAACGCCTTTGGCCCGCAAGAAATTCACCAACGAAAATCTTTGCACACTGCGAAGATTTGAAAGGTTAGTAGTACGGATGATGCTAAATTCTGATCCGTGCACATCCGTGGCTAATACCATCCGTGGTGAATTCACTGCGGTGGCCCTAAGCCGATTCACCCGCCAGCCAGCCGGTGCTCCAGGCGGCTTGAAAGTTATATCCGCCAATCGGCCCATCCAAGTCGAGGATCTCCCCCGCAAAGTATAGCCCCGGAACCAGCTTGCTTTGCATCGTGCGGGAATCGACCTCGTTGAGCGGCACCCCGCCAGCGGTAACTTCCGCCTTGCCATAGCCCAGTGTGCCGTTCAGGGGGATGGGAAGTTGCTTTACCAATTTCGTCAACGATTGCCGCTCTGAGCGGGAGATTTCCGCCCCTTTTTTGTCCGGGGGAATCGCCGCCAATTGCAAAATCACTTCCTGAATCCGGCGGGGAAGTTCCGCCGGTAACAATTGCATGATCTGCTTTTTTCCCGCTTGAGCCAAGCGTCGGGTAAACTCCTCTTCCCACTCCGCCGGGGACGCGTCCGGCAACATATCCAGCTCCGCGCTCAGTTGACTGGGCCGCGCATGGGCGGAGACGACACGGCTAACGTCCAATGCCGCCGGACCCGTCAGGCCAAAATGGGCGAACAACAGCGATCCGCGTGTCGCGGCCAGTTTTTTGCCATTTTCCACGATCGCCAGCCCAACGCGCGGCAGCGTGATGCCGCGGAGATTGCGCACCCAGGGAAGGGACGTGGTCAGCGGCACCAGCGCGGGGTGAGTGGGGACCAGGGTGTGGCCCAGGCTGGCCGCCCAACGATAGCCGTCGCCGGTGGTGCCACTGCCGGGAAAGGAGAGTCCGCCGGTGGTCAGGATCACGCTGTGCGCGGCGAGGGTCCGTTTAGGTGTGGTAATGGTAAAGCGGGGGGGGCGGGGCGTGCTGTCGATAAGGCGGGGGAGGCCGGGAGGTAGTGAAGTAGCATGAACTTGGGACGAATCCGTGAACTTTTGCAACTCCAGGACTGGTTCTTGATAGGCGATGCTGGCACCGGCGGCCGTCGCCCGTGCGACCAGGGCGTCGCGCACATCGCGAGCGGAGTCGCTGACGGGAAAAATTTTGTTGGTATCCTCGACCTTGGTAGGGACGCCGCTGGCGTGAAAGAAATCCAGCGTGGCGCTGACATCCAGCGCGGCCAGCGGAGAGTGTAGGAATTTCCCTTGGGTGCCATAGGCCGCGATGATGCCGCGGTTGTCGGTGTTTTGGGTCAGGTTGCAACGCGTGCCGCCGGACATCAAGATTTTTACCCCGGCCTGGGGATTTTTTTCCAATAGCAGCACGGCCTTCCCCAAGCTGGCGGCGCGGCAGGCGGCAAACAGTCCGGCGGCCCCGGCCCCGATAATGATGATGTCCCAGCTTGGCGATGTTAACACAGGTATAAAAATGGGGGGTTAGTGCATAAGCGGGGTTTTCCCGCCAATGTACAATCCCCACCCTATAAATTAAAGTTGCCAGAGAGATGTCGTCAGGGAGTCATGCACCACCGCCGATGGGGATTCGTCCAGCGTTGGTGAGACATAGGTCGAGGTTTGTATCAAAGACAAAGATGCCGTTTAAGGAGTTGTCCCCAGTCCTGAAATCCGCAGCGTAGGGTTTACCGGCCAAATTTTTGGCGATTGGGCCTCGTGCCGACCACCTTTATAACACCCTTTGCATCAGGTGTGACGTTAATCGTCAATCGCCGTGGGCTGGTTCCGGCCCTTTGCTTCCTCGGGCCCGGTTTGGATCAAATGATCCTAGGGGAATCTATTTTAATATTAATCCTATTTACCGGGATAGTTGATCCAGTTTTACCCTCAGGTTGTGGCGCCGCAGCGCGGCAATCAGGGGAGCAGGGAAATTAATAAATTGTAATGGCCGGGAAAAGCGATAACTGCTAGCTAGTAAAAAACAGTTTGTCCCGCAAATCAAAGCGGCAAGAACCATGGGTGAGCGCCCAGTGGCTGATCGGCCCAACTTGAATCGATCGCTATGACAAAATGGACAAAATAACTGGTTTCGTCAATCAGCAGTCAATTGAGCTAGAAATAAAGGCATAATGCCTAAGTAGCAGTTGGTTCAAGCGTGTTTTATAACCAACTACCGCACTGGAGACGAAGGGGATCGAACCCTCAACCCCCGGCTTGCAAAGCCGGTGCTCTCCCAATTGAGCTACGTCCCCGAATGATTCCTGCGACCGGTTACTATCCAGACGCACTATTGTGAAAGAAGTTCGCCACTTCGTCAATTGGCAGGGAGGATTGCTGGGAATTACGAATTGAATGCAAAATTCCGCAATCTCCAATCCTACTCCTGGCTTTCCCTCTTTCCGACGCTCCGCTGCGCGTCGAGACTAACCGGATTCCACCCGCCACATCCCGTCCACCGGCGGACTCAGGTCCGCCGCTCGCCCTCTCCCTAACCCCTGACCCCGAACCCCTGACCTCTAACCGTTGGCCACGTCCCGTCCGGCGGACGGGACCTACTCCTTTTCCGCATCTCGCCACCTACGTGACACCTTTGTACAAAAAACAGCAAAAAAAATCTCCCCTAGGGCCTAAAATCGCCCTTGACCCCCCCGGCAGCTTCCCGTATCCTCCCCGCACACTTGAGCGGAGGACCACTCGGTGCCCCCGCCCCACAAATTATCACGAAATTCGCCGGTGGATGGGCCTGCACGGGATTGATGGGGAGACCCAGGCAATCTGCGGGCCGGCAAGCGAACCTAACGGCAAGGACGCTGTTAGCCGCTTTGCTTACAAAAACCGCGGGTTGGCCCCGGCCCCCGCGTTGAATTTACCGCGTCCGGTCGGGAAAAACCTTGTTTTTCCGCCGGATGCCCCAAGACAAGTGATCGCGCAAGGATGGGCGAACAGGGGATGTTCCGCCAGGACTTGCGCCGTCGAGCGACACACGCTCCCGGAAAACCACTGGAGTCCTCCGCCCCCCTGGGACCCTCGCTTTCCGGGAGCATTTTTTATTAAATGCAGAAGTCTGAATAATGAATGCCGAATTGCGGCGGGTTTTTCAATAAATTTCAGTGCCTGACGGGAAATATCCGGGATTTAGATTTAATTCTCCCCCGTTTTCTAAACGATGTCCCTCGATTAAGCTAAATGAACGATTCATTTACTTTATAGACCCACGGCACTTAAAAAATGTGGCCCGATAGCGACCAGACCCGCGAACTGCTGGCTCAGGCCAAAGCGGGGCAAAGCGCGGCAATCAACGACCTTTTGGATCGGCACCGCGTGGCGTTGCGGCGGATGATTGACCTGCGGATGGACAAAGTGGTCCAGCGACGGGTGGACGCCAGCGATATCGTGCAGGATGTGTTGGTGGAGGCAAATCGCCGCCTGCGGGACTACCTGGATAATCCCTCCCTGCCGTTTCATTTGTGGCTGCGTAATATGGCGCGGGACCGGTTGATTGACGCCCATCGCCGCCATCGAGGGGCGGCCCGGCGCAGCATCGACCGCGAGCAGCCGCTGGTCGTGGCCCGTTTTTTGGATCAATCGACGATGGACCTGGGGGCGGAAATCGCCGACCGCGAATTGACCCCCGCCGCCGCCGCCACCTGGCACGAATTGCAGCGCCGCTTTCAAGATGCCATCGACACCCTGGACGATCAGGACCGCGAGGTCGTGTTGATGCGGCACTTTGAGCACCTTTCCAATAGCGAAGTCGCCACCACGCTGGGGCTCAGCGAACCCGCCGCGGGGATGCGGTATTTACGCGCAATGCGCCGTCTGCGCGAAAAACTCGACGCCAAGCCGGAAGGCACTAACGCGCCGGGGGAAAGTGATTGAACCAAGCTTGAATTTCCCGCGCGGCTCAATACGCAACGCAGGTTGCGTGGTACCGGCTTCAGCCCGTAAATCAAGAGTTATACACTTTGTTGTAAGCAAGAATATGAATCAGGCCGTTGGCCCTTCGATTCATTTCTTTCCTTTTACCTAGGGCGACGCTGCGCTTGCCCTAGGCTGGAATAAGTTGGGCCGTTGGCCCACAAGTTTAAATGGCCGTTGGCCCACAAGGTGCAAACCCGTTTGCACGCAAGTATACACTACTCGACCTAAACCTCCCGCGTCCCACCTCCCGTCTCCCGCCTTACCAGTCCCGTCCGGCGGACGGGACCTACTCCCACCTCCCGCCTCCTTCTCCCACTCTCTCCCGTCATGCCTCCTTCTTCCGCCACTAGCGCCCCGCCAATCAACCCGGATCAGCGCGACGAGCTTTTGGCGGAACTCTTGGACCAAATGACCCAGCGGGCCAAGCTCGGCGAATCTCCCCAGATCGAACAACTTACCCAGCGGTATCCCGATCTGGCCCGCGACCTGCGCGAACTCTGGGCGGCGGTGATGATAGCCGACGCGGTGGGTGGCAGCACGCAAATGTTTGCCGCGGAACAGCGGAGCCAAGGATTGCCGGGGCAGCCGCGACAATTCACCGATTCCGGTTTTTTCAGCCAACCCCTCCCCTGCAAAATTGGCGATTTTGAACTGCTCTGCGAACTAGGGCGCGGGGGGATGGGCGTGGTTTATCAAGCCCGCCAAATCAGCCTGGACCGGATGGTCGCGTTAAAAATGGTGTTGCGCGGATCGAACGCGACTGCGGCGGATTTGGCCCGTTTTCGCGCGGAAGCCGAAGCCGTGGCCAAACTGGATCATCCGCATATTGTGCCGGTGTACGAGGTGGGGGAATTGCAGGGACAGCCCTACTTTAGCATGAAGTTTGTGGCGGGTACCACCCTTGCCCGCCAGCTAAACGATGGGCCGCTTCCCCCGCGCGAGGCGGCGGAAATTTTGGCGCCGATTTGCCGCGCGATCCACTTTGCCCATCAACAAGGATTATTGCACCGCGACTTAAAACCCTCAAATATTTTACTGGACCTCGAGGGTCGTTCGCATGTGACGGACTTTGGCCTGGCCAAGCGGATTACCGACGACGCCGCGCTCACCCATACCGGCGCGATTCTGGGAACGCCCAGCTATATGGCTCCAGAGCAAGCGGCTGGAAACAGGGGAGAGATAGGCCCGGCGAGCGATGTCTATTCGCTGGGAACGATCCTTTATGCCATGTTGACGGGCAGGCCGCCTTTTCAGGCGGCGACACCGCTGGACACGATTTTGCTTGTCCTGGAACAAGAGCCGCTCCCCCCCCGTTTATTGAACGCCAAGGCGGACCGCGATCTGGAACTCATTGCGCTCAAGGCCCTGCAAAAACCCCCGGAGCTACGCTACCCCACGGCCCTGGCCCTGGCCCAGGACCTAGAGGCCTATCTGGCGGGAGAAACCATCAGCGCCCGGAGCGGCGGCTTTTCCGAAGTCTTTATGCGCGTCTTTCGCGAGACGCACCACGCCACGGTCCTGCGCAATTGGGGACTCTTGTGGATGTGGCATAGCGTGGTGCTGCTGGCTATTTGCCTGGTGACCAATTGGCTGGCCTGGGAGCATGTCTCCCAGCGTTGGCCGTATTTGTTGTTATGGAGCGGCGGATTCTCTATCTGGGCGCCCATCTTTTGGGCGTTGCGTTATCGGACCGGGCCGGTCACCGCCATCGAACGGCAAATCGCGCATGTCTGGGGAGGCAGCGTCGTCGCCAGTATTTTACTCTTTGGCGTGGAGTATGTGCTGAACGAACCCGTCCTGAAACTTTCGCCCGTGCTGGCGCTGATTAGCGGCATGGTCTTTACGATCAAAGCCGGCATGCTTAGCGGCAAATTTTATATCCAGGCGACCGTCCTTTTTGCCACGGCGCTGATCATGGCCCGCTGGCCCGAATGGGGGCATACCATCTTTGGCCTGGTGTCGGCGGGATGCTTTTTTATTCCCGGCTGGCTGTACTATCACGAACGCTTGCGGGCCCAACTGGAATAGCCCAAGCGCGAGGCTTTGCCCGCTACCTAGGGGATTGGCGGATCAATTACTTTTGATTCATGTGGATGAATCGGGCCGATGGCCCTTCCAGAAAATATTTCCCATGAACTGCGCTTGCCCTAGGCTGGGATAGGTTGGGCCTTTGGCCCACAAAGGCTTAAACTCTTTTGGCTTATAAATGCTTTGGCAACAAAAAAAAGCATTGCGCGGTGGGGAGATTTGAAAGGTTATTAGTGCACCAACACCAGAATACAATAAAAAACACCGACAACGGAAATCCGCAGCCGGTGTTATCCCCTAATTGCTGGCCGGAGCTTTCTTGCGAAAGGTTAAATAACCGGACAGTCCCCCCGAACGCTAACTCTCTAATGATATTTCAAGCGGGAGAATTCATACAAACCTAATACTTTATTGACACAATTTTCATTTATGTCAAGCAATGGGTGAGTAATAAGCAGTTTTTATGGCGAATTCTGCGGAAATAGGCAAATAACAGCGATATACCATCATATTTGGGGTAATTACCGGCTCTGGACCTATAGCTCCAGTTCCATCAATGCCGTTCCTAACAATTTTCCCTGCGTGTCAATGCGGGGGGATTGGCTGGCTCCTCCCGCTAGCACATTCTCTAGGACAAAGTTTAACCCCTGCACGAGGGGCAATTCGTAACGCGTGACACGTGTCGCCTGCAAGCCCACAAAATACAAAGCCACGCGGGCCTCGGTCAGCTTTTGCCGTAATAGCGCATAGTCGGCAGGTTGCCGGGCCACCACACCGATATTGGCATGGTTTCCCTTGTCTCCGCTGCGGGCAATGGCAATTTCTTTAAGTTTCATGTGTGGCGCGGATTTTAGTTCCTAGTATTGACTCTTAAATCAGCTACGCTTAACGAATTTTCGCTGTTAGCAAATCCCTTGCGGGCCAATGGCACTTTAACCCTTATGGGCCAACGGCCCGATTCATCATCATTGGCCACAACGTCATCTGACATTCAATGCTATTACCCTTGACCTGCGGTGAAACTATTCTATCGCCCATTGTGAGGCGGATTTTACCTCTATGGTTGGTGTGCACAGGTCCTTGGGCACAAGGGTCGGCCAATAGGCGTAACAGGGGCGGACCTCGGGTTTGCCCGCGGCATAACCCGCCAGGCCCGCCGGTCCACTGGTAATCAGCGGGGCAAATTCCCGCGTAAATCGCTCTACAGCTTGGGGGGTATCGGCGGCGGCGGTAATGCGTAACACAACTTCCGGCGGGGTTGCCCCAGAAACGCCCCCCGGCACGCCCACCCCCGTCCCCAGGCATTCCACGTGGAATTGGCGTAATTTAGCTCCCGCTTTTTCCACGCGATGGCGTAGGATGTCCGCACAGGCCCGGGCTTTTGTTACACAATCCGGTCCCCAAACCAGCAATTGTCCCGTGGCGGTATAGCCCGCGGCGTAAGCCAGCGACACCTTGTAAAAATCGGTGGGTGGCGTGCCGCCGCAGCCGATCACGCCCACGCGGTCCGCGCCGCGGCGTTGCAATTCAACGGTGGCAAAGTTGGCACAGATGTCGGGGGTGAGGTAATTCGCCGGATCACCAATCTCGTATAGCAGTTGCGCGGCCACGGTGGTCGTGGTGACCGCGCCGCCGGTGCCGGGGGGTTTGGTGATGACGACATCGCCGTGGGCGTCCAGTTCGGCGACGGGGTAGCCGACATCGGCCAGGTTGATGTCTTGATATTCATCCAGATAACCGCCGGTGACCTGCGCGCCGCATTCAATCAGATGTCCAGCGACGGTGGCGGCGGCCAGGCGGGGCCAGTCGTCCCATTTCCAGCCAAATTCGTGCATCGCCGGGCCAACGCACAGAGAGGCATCCGCCACGCGGCCGGTGATGACAATTTGCGCCTCTTGGGCGAGCGCCGCGACGATAGGCTGCGCCCCTAGATACGCATTTGCCGCGACCAACGGGGCGGAAAGACTACTGAGTGGAGCGCCGGTGTCGAGATTGATAAAGGGGTTCCCTGCGGCCAGCAATTCTGGAATGCGCGGCAAGAGGTCGTCCCCGGCCATGAGTGCCAGCGTGGTGTTTCCCCGACCGGCGGCGTGCAGGACTTTTCCCGCCGCGCGCACGCAGGCCAGGGGATTGACCCCCCCGGCGTTCGTCACAATTTTTAGGTTTTCATGCTCAGGCCACGTGGGCAAGAGCGACGTCAGGACCGTGATAAAATCCGTCGCGTAGCCCGCTTGGGGGTTTTTTTGCTTGAGTCTGGCCAGGACCGACATGGTTAATTCGGCCAAATATTCTAGCGTCAGGTAATGCAGCGGCGCATCTCCGGCCTGAGACTGGGCCACGGTCAATCGCGGCGCGTCCAGGTTATCCCCCCAAAATCCAGCGGCATTGGCAATGCGGAGTGGCATGGGGGTATTTTACCGTGCTGGCCGGTTAGCGGGCTAGCGGAGGTTGCAAGAGACGAGAGATGGGAGGCGGGGGCAGCTCGTTGCGCTCGGTCTTCCACCACCCCATGCCGCAGAGGGACATTTGGTAGTCAACTCCATTCCTTCATTCCTCTCATTCTTCTTGCTCAAACACCGTGGTCCGGTCCAATCCCGCGGGGTGCGTGGCCGCCCCACCTTGGCCCGGTGAAGTCGGCGGCCGGGGATTTTGCTTGGTTGCGGCGCTAGCGCCCAGGGTTGTCGGTGCCGTGGCCGTCAAGGGCGTCCCGGGTGTTGATTTTGGCAGCGGATGTTGCTCGGTCATGACGGAGTTGGCCGATGAATCCCCCTCCGTCGATTGTCCCTGACCCCGATCATGGCGGCTCCACCACGCTTCGGCGTCCTCGGTCGTCCAGATGGCGGGGACGCGGTCCAGTAAACCCGCCAGATCGCGCGCAGTTTGCGGTCGTTTGGACCGGCTTTTTTCCAGGCAAGCCAATATGGCATACTCCAGCTCGTGCGAAATGGCCCGCCCCGCCCGCGCACCCGGAGACACCGGCACTGCGGTTAAATGCTGCTGGCACAGTTCGCCCAGCGTTTTTGCCTGAAACACGGTTTGCCCCGTTAAGAGAAAATATCCCACAGCGCCGACGGCGTACAGGTCGCTGCAGGCATCGACCGCGGCGGGCGTTTGGATCGCCTCGGGGGACATGTACAGCGGTGTGCCGGACATTTCTCCCCGCCCCCCGCGCCCCGCGCCTGGTTCCTCAACCGTTTTGACCAGGCCAAAGTCCAGCACCTTGACCACGTCCGGCTCTCCTCCGCGACGATTTAGCATGATATTTGCCGGTTTAATGTCGCGGTGCACCAGCCCCTGGCTATGGGCTTCAAACAATGACGCGCAGACCTGCTTTAAGATTAGCGCCACCCGCCCTTCGGGTTGCGGTCCATATTGGTCCACCAGCGCCTGCAGGTTGATTCCATCCAGAAACTCCATCGCGTAATAAAAAATTCCCTCCGGCGTCCGGCCAAAATCATAAATTGCGATCGTATGCGGATTGTTCAACTGGCATGTGATCTGCACCTCGCGCTCAAAACGGGCGATCGCCTCTTCGGTCACGCTGGCCACATCCAACATTTTTATCGCCGTGGGACGACGCAACATGGCGTGTTGGCCGCGGTATACCACGCCCATAGCTCCAGAGCCAAGCTTGTCCAGCAGGCGATACTGGCCTAATTGCTTGGCCTCCATTGCGGCGGATTGGGCTTGTTTACGCAACCGCGAGACAATGACGGTAAAGACAAAAATCGCAACCGCGCCGATCGCCAAAAGCGCGTACAGCGCGTTAAATGTCCAATTTAGGATAGAAAGCGGGCGATACGCCTCGGCGGAATTGACCTCGGTAATCAGGCCCAGGTTATACTTTGGCAGCCAGGTCCAGGCCCCGACTGACGGCACACCGCGGTAATTGCGATACCCATCCAGGTTGATTCCCTTTTCACCGCTGATCGCCTGCGCGGCGGGATAGGTTAGGGGCAGCTCGCGCCGGCGGAGCTCGGGACGAAAGCCCGTCGTCAAGTCGCCACCGGGATCGCGCACTTGCACGGTCAATAGCGAGCGGGCGTCGTCGATGTCGGGTAATAAGCCTAATTGTATGAGTTCTTCGTCAAAGCGGCCGTTAGAGACCATATATCCTTGCGCATTAATCGCATAGGATTCCCCCGTATCGCCCAAGCGACCTTGTTGCAAAATATCGGTAAATTCGTCTTCCGGGCGGATGCGCAACGCCAGCACGGCGATGGTTTGCAAATTTTCGTCGATGATTGGCGCGCTCACAAACATGGTGGGCGTCCCGGTGCGCAATCTTCCCTGCCTATCTTTTAATAACACCACACTGCCAAACGGTGGCGAAACTGTTGTTTGGCCAGTTAGGGCGGGAGACAAAAATTTCTCGTAGTCGGGAATCCTTTGCCCAATCAGGCCTGGCGTATGGGCCGCAATAATTTGCAAATTTTGATCCGCCACGACATAGCCCGCGTACCCATGCGGGGCCAGCATATGATCCAGGGCCTGTGCCAACTGGCGGCGGATTTGCGCGGCGGAGGTCTCATCCGCGTCTCTGGGCGATGCGACTGTCGGCGCGGGGTCATCACCCGCTGCGGGGGGCTGGTCCCGCATTTCCACCAGCTTTGCCACCAGTTGCCGTACCGTCGCCTGATTTGCCAGCGTCTGTGCGTTGGCTTCTTGTGCCCGCAGCCATTTCTCCAGCATGGTCTGTTGCACATTTAAGACCGTGGTCAGCCCCGATTGCAAATTGTGCCGCATCGTGCCGCGGATCAAGCTGCTCACCGTATAGCCAATCACCCCCAATAACAGCACCGCCAGAATCGGCCATATCCACAATTGACGCTTGAGCAGCACCCCTGTGCGAGCCAGGCTGCGCCCCACCAGGGATTGGCCAAAGGTCATGTGGGCGTGAGCCGCTTCTTCCCCAGGGCGAGTACGTCCGAACCAGGAAGCCAGCCAATTCCACATATATGCAGCGTCAAGTAACGGTAAACGAACAAAAGGGGTCTCAAACACCAAACATTGATAGTAATTGGGAAAAAACGGGGGAACAAGCGCGCGGGATGGGGCGAAGTCGATTGGTATAAAAATTTTTAGGCCCTATTTGGACAAAAGACTTGACAGAAAATATACGTTAGTACACCATAGCGGTCGGACTGCCAAAAAATCAAACGCGGCAGCGCCCGAGGGATGACCGTCAAATGTGATTTGGTGGAGTAGATGTTGGTTATTGTTCCACTGGAAACTTTGGAAAAGGCGGGCTTCCTCCGTTTTTTCCCGCGTATGAATCAGGCCGTTGGCCATTGTAGTGTGTTGCTTGCCGTTTTCTTACGGAGAGGAGGCATTTGCCCGGTGCCGCGTTATCCCGCCACCACGTTTTACCCAGGCAGAGACTGAGCGGGCCTATGGTTTGAGAAAAATCACATGCTTGTAGCGCACAGAGGCATGAACATGCAGGAATTTTAACTCAAGGCGTGGAATTTTGGTATTTCTCGCGCCGCTGGCCAGCGGGGCGTGACGTTCGGCGTCGGGTTATCGACAACGCACGGCAAGCAGGATCCCTCAAAAAAATTCTCCCGGGAGGCCATGTTTTCAAAATTTTTTTAATAAACCACGAAAAATGCGGAAAAAAATGATTATGAACATTTGTCACGTTGGACATAAGCTGGGCAACCACCTGTGTTATGATCTTTTCCCTCAGCCACGGAGAAGCCCCGGGGCAGGGCTTTTCCGGGGATGACACATTTTTGACAATCTGTTGGACCAATGCGTCTTTTCAACTTTTGTCTGAGTGGGAGTTTCGCCGTATGACGACGAAGGGCAGCGTCGACCCGCCGCTTCTGCGCCAATGGAAGCTGTTGCGCCTGCTGGGTGCCAGCCGACTGGGACGTACCGTCCGAGAATTGGCCGCGGACGCCAGTGTAAGCGAGAAAACGGTTCGCCGCGACTTGCTTACACTGGCGCAGGCGGGATTTCCTTTGACTGAAAAAACCGCCGACCACGGCAAAAAACTGTGGCGCATCGAGTCCCGCGCCGGCGTCCCGGAATTTCGCATCACCTTTGACGAAGCCCTGGGCCTGTATCTGGCCCAACGGATGTTGGCCCCGCTGGCCGGTAGCGGTTTTTGGGAATCGGCCGAAAGCGCCCTCCAAAAAATCCGCGTCATGCTGGGGGATACCGCACTGCGCTACCTCGAACAGATGTCCGACGCGGTGCATGTAACCCGCCGCGGCGGCAACTACGCCCACAAGGCGGCCCTGATCGACGAGTTATTGCAAGGCCTGGAAGATCGCCAAGTGGTGTGGCTAACGTACCGTTCGCAACAAGCGACCGAGCCGGTCACGTATGATGTGCATCCTTATGGTTTGACCTGCCACCGGGGGGCGTTATATCTGATTGGTTTTGCCCCGCAGCACAACTCCATCCGCACCTGGAAGATCGACCGCATCGAAAAGGTGGAACGGGATGTCATGCCCTTTACCCGCCCCCGGGACTTTAACATGGAGGACCACCTAGCGGGGAGCTTTGGCGTGTACCAGGAACATGCCCCGGTGCGGGTCGAGATTCGCTTTTTTCGCGAAGTCGCCCGCTATGTCCAGGAAACCCGCTGGCACGAAAGCCAGTCGCTTACCCCCCAGGCGGACGGCACGCTCTTGGCCACGTTCGACCTGACCAGCACGGCCGAGATCAAGCAATGGGCACTCAGTTTTGGCTCCCAGGCGGAGATTCTTGCTCCGGAGGAACTCCGCGCCGCGGTCAAGAAAGAGATTGAGACGCTGGCACAGCGGTATAGCGGAGCGGTGCACAAGCCGAAACCCCGTAGTAGGCACCGTCCCGGCGCCGTGTAAAAGTTAAGCCACGACGCACAACGTGTTTTTCCGTACCGGCGAGTAAAACTCGCCGCCGCGGGCAAAATGGTCGCGGCGTCCCGCAGAATCACCCCCGGCGGCAACAGGGTCCGCGGAGCCTGGTACACCCAGAGGTGGAATTGGCACCCCTGGGTCAGAAACGACCGCAGGGTCCGGTTGTTCATCACACGGACTGTGATGAGGACAATGTTGTCCTCTCACTCCGTGAGAGGATACTGCGAGGGACAATTAACGGACTGTAAATTTATGACAAAATAGGAACTCTATCGGTAGTTCATCACAGGGACTGTGATGATTACATTTTTCATCACACGGAGTGTGTTGAGGACAATGCCGCTGACACTTCCGCTGCCGCAATGGCCAAAATCTCCACCATCTGTTCCATTTCCGCCCGGGTGGTCACATACGGCGGCGCTAATTGAAATGTGTCACCCCGGACGCGGCTGATTAAACCTCGTTCACGCGCGGCCCGTAACAACCGCTTTCCAAACCGCAGCTCAGGCGCAAATGGCGTATGGTCGCTGGTTAGCTCCCCTTGTGCATTGACAATCCCCCGCCGAGCCACGAACTCTACTCCCGCCAACAAACCCGCCGTGCGAATCTGGCCCACGTGCGCGTGCCCGGCAAATTTGGAACAAAGTAGCGATTGCAGTTCCTCGGCCAATTGCGCCGCGCGGGGGATCAATTGCTCGCGTTCAAGAAGCTCTAGATTGGCCAGCGCCACCGCGCAGCCCACCGGATGGGCGGAGGCCGTGACCGCGTGCCACCAGGCTTGATCCGGCGGAGCGGAGTGAATCTGTTCGGCCAGCAGCGGGCTCATTCCCATCCCGCCCAAGGGAAAATAGCCGCTGGTGATCCCCTTGGCCAGACAGACCATGTCGGGCGTGGCGCGTGCGTGCTGGACGGCCAACCAATGGTGGGAATGTTCAACGGTTGCCGTGCGGCCAAAACCGGTAATGACTTCATCGGCAATCCACAAGAGCTGGTAACGGTCACAAAGCTCTCGCACGCCATTCCAGTAACTCGGGTAAGGGACGTGGGTTCCTCCGGCTGCCCAGATCGGTTCGGCTAGGATTGCCGCCAGTTGACCGGGGCCGATCCGCACAATGGCCTGTTCGAGTTGTTTCAAATCTTGTGCGACGCATGGCGCGATATGCGCGGATGAGCCATCTTCGCCAAAAGGATCGACTGGTGGGTCGGAATACGTCACGTGCCATTCGGGCCGCGCGGGAGCGAATAGAATGTGCATTCCCGGCAACGTGGGGGCAAACATCGTCTGATAGGCGGCGCTGGCCGTCGCGCTGGCCGTGGCCAGCGATGTCCCATGATAAGCCTTGTCAAAGCATAAAAATTGCGTTTTGTCCGGATGGCCCAGCCGTCGCCAATAGTACCGCGCAGTTTTCAGGGCCGTCTCGACCGCCTCGTTCCCCCCGGTGGTAAAGAAAAACCGCCAATCAGGTAACTTGAGCAACTGTTGCAGGTGTTCCGCCAGTTCGATGGCCCGGGGATGCGTGGCCCCGCAAAAACTGCTGCAAAACGCCAATTCCCGCATTTGCAGCGCGGCCGCGGCGGCCAGTTCCTCCCGCCCATGACCGACCAGCACATTCCATAGGCCCGACAGTCCGTCCAGATACCCGCGACCGTCGCTGTCATAAAGCGTGGTCCCCGCTCCGCGCAGCCAGACCATTCCCTTGGCGGCCAGCTCGGCTTGATGTTGGGAATGGATCAGCGCGGCTTGATCACGGGCGAGGTATTCGAGTTTAGCGGCGGGCGGCGTTTCCCGGGGCATATCGAGCAAGACCGGTTACCACCCTTCCAGATTAAGCATTTTGCAAATGGTCGGCGCGCCGTACCGCGCCCCGCCGGTCATGATGTGCAAATTTGGCAGGGGGCGGCATTCGCCCGGACTATGGGTGTGGCCGCACAGCACGGTAAACAAATGTTGTGGATGTTCGGCGGCGACTTCCAGCAGCGCCTCGCCCATAGCCAGGCAGGTAAAGTGGGGCGCCCATTCATCATCCGAGAGCGTCCCCTCGTGCCAACAGGCTTCGCGCAGCGGAGGGTAATGCGTGGCTACCAGAATATGCCCCGCCATCCGGCAGGCTAGCGGAAGTTGTGTCCGCAAGTGCTCGGCGCCTTCGAGGCCTAATTGCCGCAAGATAGGCCAGCGCGATAGTTTTGTATGGCCGCTTAATTCGGCGATCAGCTTGTAGTCATTCATCATGACCATCGAACGTTCATAATCTCCGACCCGGCCATCGGCCCAACCATCATGGCCGACCAGGGCCACACGGGGAGTCAAGGCCACCGGTTGGGCCAGGCTGGTTAAGTATTGCAATCGTGGCAGCCGCGTGGATAGTTCTGTGGCCGCGGCCCGAATCTCGCGAATGGAACCGCCGTAGTAATCGTGATTTCCCAGGACATAGTAAATGGGCTGCTTCCAACTGCGGCCCAACCATTCTAGCAGGGGGATCACCTCGTGGGCTTCACTAAAGTCCCCGGTGATAACAAACGCATCGGGCCGCTGCCGCTCCACCTGATTGAAAAACCATTCAATCCGATCAGCGGGTAAAAAGTTCAGATGCAGATCAGTCAACCAGGCCAAGCGCATGGAAATTTTATAGCTTTCTTGTTAGTTAAATACGTACGAGTATCACGACCCAAAGTCGCGCACAAACTGGTACACAATCTCGCTAGCCAGGTCCAATTGATCCACGCTGACCCATTCGTCCGCGGTATGCGCCTGCGCGATGCTTCCGGGACCAAACACCACCGTGGGGACCAAATGCCCAAAGGCCGCGGCGTCGGTGCCGTAGCTAACACCCTGGATTTGGGGCTTGGCGCGTAACGTCCGTTGCACGGTCGCCGCCAGGCCGCGCGCCAAGGGGCCATTGATTTTATCCGACAACCCCGCGCTTTGCATAAATGGCGGCTCATGCAGCACATGCCCCGGATCAAAGGCCTGTCGGGTGATCCATTCGACCACTTGTTGATACGCGGCCAAGGGGTCGTCGCCGGGCAGGATGCGCCGGTCAAGTTCCAACACGCATTCATCCGGCACTGTATTGACGCTGACTCCACCGTGGATCGTCCCCGCGCTCAACGATGGCCGGCCGCATAATGGATGCTGACCTAGCGTGGGCACCACATCATGCTGGTAACGCTTTAACGCCCAGAGGATCGGCCCCATGCGGTAGATGGCGTTATCTCCTAGCTCCGGCAGGGAGCTATGCGCCGCCCGGCCGGTGGTTTTTACCCGCCAGCGGACCACACCCCGGTGGGCCACGACAATATTCAGCTCGGTTGGCTCGGTGACAATAACCGCATCGGGACAACGGGGCAAAACGTCGGGGCGGGTTTTGGTCCAGAGTTCAACCAGGCCCTTGGCCCCGGTAAAGCCGTATTCCTCATTGACGGTGCAGGCCAGCACGACCGTGGGGCGGATGGCGGGCTGTTCCCGTATTAGGCGTTCCAGCACCGCCAGCAGAGTGGCCATCCCACCTTTGATGTCGCAGGCCCCGCGGCCATGCAGGCGGCCATTTTTTACCACGGGCCGCCAGGGGTCGATGGTCATGCCGCTGACGGGGACGGTGTCTTGATGCGCTTCTAAAAGGAGTAGCTTACCCCCTTGCGTGGGTTCCTGGCTCCCCGGGATCACAGTAAGAAAGTTGTCCCGCAAAGGGGCGATTGGCTGTCGCAGCCACTGCAAACCGTGACTTTGGGCGAAATTTTGCAGATAATCGGTTAGTCGATGCTCAAAATACTCCTCACCGGATGATTCGCCACCCATGGGATTTACACTGGGGATGGCGACCAAATCACGGGCATATTCCAAGACATGAGACATTTAATCATGGTTTGCGGGTTGCCGCAGATGAGCGTTTTAACTTTTTCGTGTAATGCAAGTCTATCGTGTCCTGAATTAATGGGCAATTACTCGTGAAACTGCCAATAATCGCATAACATTTGAGTTTTTTTGCGATTTACCGCAATCTGCAATGGGGACGCTTTACATTCTTTGTGGATCAACTAGTATGAAAAGTGAGGCGGGTCAAACCGCATCGCCCTTTGCAAGTTCCTGCCCCACTTGCAAGGGGTTTTTTTATGCACGGTTTTCATATAGCCCGTTGCCATTCGCCGATCGTCAGCATTTATGCACGTGATGATAGGTCGAAAGCAAATTAATTTTACTTATTGCAATGAGCTGGCGAGAAGGATGATTCTTACTCAAATGACCTTTATGTAACATCTTTAGCCGCAAAGAGTGGACATATTTATCTAAATTACGGCTGTTTCGCGTTAGTCTCATTTTGTGGCAAGAATCAACTCTTACGCTAGAATTCTGCGGTCGCTTGACGCAACTCTTGGAAAAGCATTAGGATACAAGCGATTTACATTGGCCGTCCCCGACGACTGCTTTCCAGGTCCGGGAGCCTATTTTCCCTGTGTCGTCGCATTTTTTTGTTGCGGGAGACATTGTGACAAGATTCACAAAGTAACCCAAGGCTCAGTGGAAAGATGCGCGCGGATCCCTTTTGATCTGGAACGGCATTCGTGGCTCGTGCCGATTGTGACTTTGTGATTTTATCAATGACCTTCCCGGACCTTCCCGCCTATCGTGTGATGACCTGATCATGGAGCAGATCCTCCCTATTTTTTTGTTTATTGTGATTGCGGCGGGATTGGCCGTGTCCATGTTAACGGTCGGCAGTTTGGTCGGTCCCGCGCGTAACAGCCGAATGAAGGAGATGCCCTATGAAAGCGGCATGGATCCAATTCATGACACGCGGCGACGATTTGATATTCACTTTCATTTGGTGGCCATCGCGTTTTTAATTTTTGACGTGGAATTGCTCTTTTTGTATCCCTGGGCGGTAGCCAGCCGCAACCCGGCGGGAATTCCTTTGGCGGTGGAAAATGGCTGGGTCGAGAGCCGGGGGTTGGTCTTTGGCGAAGTCATGGTTTTTATTGCCTTATTAACGCTGGGATTTGTCTATGCCTGGCGCAAGGGGGTGTTCCGATGGCGCTAGAGTTACCGGAAAATGTGGTCATTAGCAAACTAGATGCCCTGGCCAGTTGGTGTCGCAAGAACAGCCTGTGGCCGATGCCCTTTGCCACGGCCTGCTGCGGCATCGAACTGATGGCGACCGGCGCCAGCAAGCACGATTTGGCCCGGTTTGGAGCGGAGGTTTTTCGGTTTAGCCCACGCCAGTGCGATCTGATGATCGTGGCGGGAAGGGTCGTCATGAAAATGCTGCCCGTCCTGCAGCGTATTTGGTCGCAAATGCACGAACCGAAATGGTGCATCAGCATGGGGGCCTGCGCCAGCACGGGAGGGGTGTTTGACACCTACAGCGTAGTTCAAGGGATCGACCGTTTTTTGCCGGTCGACATGTACGTCCCCGGCTGTCCCCCCCGCCCGGAACAATTGATTCAGTCGATTATTGATTTACAGGACAAAATCCAGCGCGAGGGGACGATTAGCGGACGGGAATTTACCACCGCCGCGCGTCAACAGCCCAAGCGGGCACTGGTTGAGGTGGCCGCCGCCTCGCAACTGGACAGTGCGCGGAATCCAGTTTTTTAATGAGAGGCCGGTCGGGGGCAGGGCGGTTTGGGTAGAGGCGCTAGCCCGACAACGGGAAAAGTCCCGCTCCACGGAGAAGGCCGGGCTTTCCATTTAATTGTAGAACTTTTCTGATGGTAAACACGATGCCTATGGCCAGTCCGGGGACGATAACCGCATTAACAGCCAAATTTCCCCTGGTGATTAAAAGCGAGTTTCGCGGCGAAACCCGGGTGGTTTTGCCCGTGGAGCAATTGCTAGAGATCATGGGTTTTTTGAAAGGGGAATTGGGTTTTGACTATTTGGTCGACATTACTTGCGTGGATTATTTGAACTATCGCGACGCACGCGACCGCTTTGGCCTGGTGTATTTACTCAGTAATATTAGCGCCAACGAGCGATTAACGGCGCGGGTGTACCTGAACGAGCCAAATTTGACCGTCCCCAGCGTGGTGCCATTGTGGGAGGGGGCGAATTGGCTGGAACGAGAAGTTTATGACATGTTCGGGATTGTGTTTGACGGGCATCCGGACTTGCGGCGGATTCTTTGTCCCGAGGAGTTCACGGCCTACCCCCTGAGAAAAGATTATCCCATGCAGGGTCGCGGAGAGCGGCACAACTTTATGCGCTTGGGACGGGATGAAACCTGAGGGGAATGCAGAAGTAAAAATGCAGAATGCAGAATTTTTGAAGCAGACTTATTTCCAGTTTTAGATTCATGCGAGCAACAATCATGCAAAAATCGACTCAAAACCATGATTTGCAAGTCCGCACCAAGCACTTGGCTTTGCGGATTATGACGCTATATACCGCACTTCCTAAAACCACGATCGCTGATGTGTTAGGCAAGCAAGTTTTACGCAGCGGCACATCCGTGGGCGCGCAATTTCGCGAGGCGTGCCGCGCTCGCAGTCGGGCGGAATTTGTAAGCAAGCTTAATAGCTCTCTGCAGGAATTGGATGAAACCGGATATTGGTTGGAATTGTTAGTGGAGGGCAAAATTGTCAAAGAAACGAAATTGTCCTTATTGATTCAAGAAGTGGAGGAATTGACCGCCATCTTTGTGAAATCGATAAAAACCGCGAAATACACCAGTTAAGTTACCTTTACTTGTATTTCTTCGCCATTCTGCATTCATCATTCATCATTCTGCATTTGCCCCATGCCTTCCCTTGCCACGCCTCCCGCGACCCAAAACCTGGCCCATGACGAGCCGGTGGATTATTTGTGGACCTTGAATTTTGGGCCACAGCATCCGGCGACGCATACCACGTTGCGATTGGTCATCAAGCTGGATGGCGAGCGCGTGGTGGACGCCATGCCGGATATCGGCTATTTGCATTCCGGGTTTGAAAAGATTGGCGAGCACCTGGACTACAATCAGTATGTGACCATCACCGATCGGATGAATTACATTTCACCGGTGGCGAATGGAATCGCGTGGCATAGCGCGGTCGAAAAACTGCTGGGAATCGAGATCACCCCCCGCTGCCGCTACATTCGCACGATTCTGGCGGAATTGGCGCGGATCAGCGATCATTTGCTATGCAACGGCGCGGTGGGGTTGGACACGGGGGCGTTCACGTTTTTCTTGTACGCGTTTAACCAACGCGAAGTGATCTACGATATCCAGGAAACGCTCTCCGGCCAACGTTTTCATCCCAGTTACACCCGGGTGGGTGGTTTGATGTACGATATGACCCCCCTGGTTGTGGAAAAAATTCGCAAGTTTTGCCGCGAGTTTCCCAAAACCCTGGAGGACATGGAAAAGCTGCTCAATCGCAACAAGATTTTTCATGATCGCACGCGCGGCGTGGGCGTGCTGACCAAGGAGCAGGCGATTAATCGCAGCGCCAGCGGACCAATCGCGCGGGCCAGCGGCGTGACCCGGGACCTGCGCAAGGACGAACCGTATTTGGCGTATCCGGATTTTGATTTTAAAATATGCTGCGCGACGGCGGGGGACTGCTTTAGCCGCTACTTGGTTCGGATGGCCGAGATGCGGGAGAGCCTGCGGATTATCAAAGCCGCCATTGAAAATATTCCCCCCGGCCCCCACAGCGTGGCCCCGGGCGAACGCACGACTTTACCCGAGAAACGCATGGTGTACTCCACCATCGAGGGGACGATCTCGCATTTTGAGTTGGTCATGAGCAACCGCGGCTTTGAAGTTCCGCGGGAGGAAGTTTACGCGGCCAACGAGACGGCGAACGGCGAATTGGGCTTTTATATCTCAGGGGACGGTACCGATGTCGCCTACCGGGCGCGCACCCGACCCCCCAGCTACATCCACTTTGCCATGTTTCCCCATTTGATCCGGGGTCATACGTTGTCCGACATCGTGGCGGTGCTGGGCAGTTTGAACATCATCGCGGCGGAACTGGATCGGTAGTATATCATGGTCAAAATTGAAGGCAGTTCGCCGCTTGAAAAATTTGAAAAACGATTCTTCAAAAATGAATCGCATCATGTTGTGTTTAGTTTGTACGCAAGAAGCATTCAATCAACGGACATATTAGAATTCTGTCAAGACTATGTGGAGTGTGTTGATTACTGGAGAGAAGGATTGTGTCAAGTTTAGCCAAAAGTGAGTGCCAGTTCACAATAACAGATTGTTAGCCGAGTTCGCGCGTATGAAGATTTGCACGCTTACATCGACACTACTGATTATGGGATTCCTCAGCTTGCTCGGTTGCTCGAAACTCAACGACGCGCCGCAGGAACAGCAGAAGGTGTCGGCATTGTCACAGGCAGACGTTGAGCGCCTCGACAAGCAGCGAGCCATCATCACGCAATTTGTGGCGGACGAGGATTCGAGAGCCAAATATCAGAAGGTCGCAGGCAAGCTCGGCACTTTACAAGCGATTCTCAACCAGAAGGAGTTCCAGCCGTCACAAACCTACGAGCTTCAGTGTATGGGCGCAGTTCTCGGAGACGCATTTGTTCAGGAGATGGGGATGGAGTGGGTCATGGTCGAGGACGAGCATGGCACTGACCCAGCAGTGCGATTGCCAGGCACGACCATTATCATTTTCCCGCTCACGATGATTTCCAAGCGAGTCGAGCGGGGCGAGACTTTTGACGTTTTCGACCTATTCAACGGAATTGCAGACAAGATTGATCAGCTCAAGAAGACAGCAGATAAAACAAAATGAAGGAGTAGGCTAACAAGGGCGCTGCAGCGATCCGCCACCCCGCTGCGCAGGCGGGCGGTTAAGATAATTTGGCCGTGCGTGTTGCAGCCGACCGGGCGTTTCCAGCGGCGGTCACTGAGCTTGGGCGTTGATTGTGAGTACCTACCTTATTGAGTGTGAAAACCTACATGAAAAAAATGAGATAAATTTTGCCGTCGCATTTTGCTTTCGATCTATTACTTGCTGAATTAGAGTTCCGATTTATGTCGAACACAGACTTTCAACTCCTCACCCCCGACATGGTCGCCGCCATCACGGCCTTGTTTCCGCGCTATCCCAACAAACGCGCGGTCACGCTGCCGGCCATCCATATCGTCAACGACCAGCTCCGCTACGTCCCCCCCCGCGCCGTGGTCGAGATCGCCCAGGTGCTGGAACTCGCCCCCGCCGAAGTCCAGGACACCCTCTCCTTTTACGGCATCTTCAAGCAGGACCAGCCCCACGGACTGACCCGCGCGTGGGTGTGTCGCTCGGTCAGTTGCATGCTGCGCGGCGGCTACGACATCCTCGACCATTTGTGCCACCGCGCGGGCGTTCACCCCGGAGAATGCACACCCGATGGCAAACTGACCGTCGAATTCTCCGAATGCCTGGGCGCTTGTGAATACGCTCCCTGCATGCTTGCTAACCAAGACTTGCACAAGGATGTCACCCCCGAAAAAATCGACAGCTTTTTGGACCAACTTGGTGTTGCCGCCCAGCCGCCAGCCGCACACGCCTAAGTTCACGTACAACTAATGCCATTCCATACCATTATTAATCCGTCTTATGCCAAAATTTGAACCAGTTCTCATGGCCAATATGGGCCTACCCGATAGCCACACGCTGGCGGTGTATGAGTCCCGCGGCGGGTACGGGGCCTTGCGCAAGGCCATCCAGGAATTATCTCCTGAACAAGTGGTGGAAACCGTCAAAGCCAGCGGCCTGCGCGGGCGGGGCGGAGCGGGATTTCCCACCGGACTTAAATGGACCTTTTTGCCCAAGAATCACCCCGGGCCGATCTATTTATTGATCAATGCCGATGAAAGCGAGCCGGGGACGTTTAATAATCGGTATTTGATGGAACTTGACCCGCATCAGGTGATCGAGGGAACAATCCTCAGTTGCTACGCGACAAAGGCCACAACCGCCTACATTTACTTGCGGTACGAGTATCCGCTTTGTTGGCAGCGGCTGCAAAGCGCGCTGGATGAATGCTACGCCAAGGGGTATCTGGGCAAGAACATCCTGGGGAGCGAATTCTCGCTGGATATTTATTTGCACAAGGGGGCGGGTGCCTACATCTGTGGCGAGGAGACGGGGTTGATTGAATCGCTCGAGGGAAAACGGGCGTGGCCACGAATCAAGCCCCCATTTCCCGCGATCGAGGGGGTCTTTCGCAAACCGACGGTCGTTAATAATGTCGAAACCGTCGCTTGCGTTACACACATTATCAATCGCGGGGTGGACTGGTTTAAATCGATCGGTGTGCCCGCCAATCCTAATGTTAAAAACGACGCCGGCAGCTATGGACCAAAGCTGTATTGCCTGAGCGGACATATTAATAAACCCGGCTGTTACGAAGCCCCGCTGGGAATCACCTGCCGCGAACTGATTGACGAATATGGCGGCGGCATCTGGAAAGGACGCAAGGGCAAGGCCGCCATTCCCGGCGGAATCAGTATGGGCATCCTCAGCGAGCCGGAATTTGACACCCCGCTCGACTTTGGCTCCTTGGGTAAGGTGGGCTGCCTGGGCCTGGGGACCGCCGCTGTGGTCGTCATGGATGAAACCACGTCGATGGTGGACTTTTTGCACAATAGCTGCCAGTTTTTTAAACACGAAAGTTGCGGCCAATGCACTCCCTGTCGCGAGGGGACCGCCTGGGGGATGGGCATGCTGTCGCGGATCAAAGCGGGCCAGGGACGACTGCGGGATTTGGATTTGCTACTGGAAATTGGCGACACCATTGGCATCACACACGGAACAACGATTTGCGGATTGTCGGACGGGGCGGCCTGGCCGATTAAAAACGCGATTCGCAAATTCAAAGGAGAGTTCGAGGATTACATCAAACGCACCAACCCCCGTGGTTACGCCGAGACCCAGCCCGTGCCAGCCCTCGCGCTGGCGCATTAGTAAGTTAAAGATTAATTATTTGTTAGGGATGATTCATGTCTGTCACATTGACAAATCGATTGAACTTGGCCACCACCGACACAATATTACGTGAGTTAACCACCATGACACGTGATATTGTATCTGGCGGTGATCCTACCCTGACCGCATTTCGTGAGCAAGCGGAGGTGTTGGGCGCGAATCCGGTCATCGTGGGCGGAGTGGCCGTGATTCATCATGGCTACCGGCGCACAACAGAAGACAGGGATGTTTTGTTGCTTCATCGAGAGGCAGAGGCCTTGGCTAATCACCTGATGGATGCACCTAATTGGGAAAGAGTGGAAATACGGCAATACGCATTTCTTTATCATCCCACGGGAATTCATGTGGATTTTTTAGTTTCCGGACACTTGATGCAGCTAGGCCGTCCCTATTTTTTTCCTGGTACGCATCAAATCGATGTTTCCGGTGAGGTTGCGGGGATTCCGGTGATTGGATTACAGGATTTGATTTGGCTCAAGCTGGTGGCGGGTAGAATGCAAGATTTGGCTGATATTATGGAACTTTGCAAACGTCATTTACCCAACATCGACATAGCACGTATCCTGCAGTACTTGCAAAAGGAAGACGATGATTTACGTGAGAAATTGCTTGATATTATCAATCGAGTGCCGATAGAACTGGCGGGGGAAAAACGTCTGGGACAAGATCATCCCGAAAGCTGATGTATCTCCAGTTCTTACCATCGCCTAATTTGCTTCTTACTTCACCAATACTCAACAGCTATTTATGGGTACGATCCTCATCGACAATATCGAAGTTCCCGTCGCCGACCATGAGCGGCTGAATGGCATTCAGGCCGCCGCCCGCGCGGGGGTGGAGATACCGCATTATTGCTGGCATCCCGGCCTGTCCGTGGTGGCTAGTTGCCGCATGTGCCTGGTCGAGACCGGCGCAAAGGACCCCGCCACCGGCAAGATCACCATGCTGCCGCGCGTCGTCCCCGCCTGCCAAACACCGGCCAAGGATGGCACGGTCTTTATCACCAATAGCGACAAGGTGAAGCAGTACCGCGCTATGGTCGAAGAAGACCTGCTCATCGACCATCCCATCGACTGCCCCATTTGCGACAAGGCCGGCGAGTGCCTGCTGCAAGATTATTATTTTGCGCATGGCCAGCCCGAACGTCGTGCGGACCTCCGCCCCTTTACCAGCCGCCGCAAGGAAATGGGGGACACGGTGACCCTGTTTATCGACCGTTGCGTCATGTGCACGCGGTGCGTGCGCTTTACCCGCGAAGTCAGCGGCACCAGCGAACTGATGGTTATCAACCGCGGCAGCCACGAGGAAATCGACGTCTTTGACGGTTTCCCCTTGGATAACAAATTGTCGGGAAATGTGGTCGACCTGTGCCCCGTTGGGGCCTTGGGTGACCGGGACTTTTTGTACAAGCAGCGCGTCTGGTTCATGAAAAAGCACAACGGCGTCTGCGCTACCTGCGCCACCGGCTGTTCCATTACTATCGAGGAAAACCAGGATTCCGTCTTTCGGCTAAAGCCGCGCGAAAATCTGGAAATCAATAAATGGTGGATGTGCGACGAGGGTCGTTACAATTATGGTTACATCCACCAACCGGACCGCTTGAATGGACCGAAACGCCGCAAGGAAAAAGGGTACAACGCCCAGGATCTATTAAATATCGAATGGTCCGACGTGCCGCGCATGGTCACCGCCGACATCCGGGCGGAGTTAGCCGGCGGAGGACGCCTGGCAATGGTCATTTCCCCCTTTCAAACAGTGGAAGAAGCCTACCTGCTGTGCCAACTGGCCCGGTCCTTCGATCCGCAGGCCATCTTGGCCCTGGGCCCGGTTCCGGTTGTCGGCCAGGATGAAACTTTCCCCGGCGGGTTCACCATCCGGGCCGAAAAATGCCCCAATCGCCGCGGGGTAGAGGCGGTCCTGGCCCATTA
Organism: Pirellulales bacterium; assembly: GCA_033762255.1. Lineage (NCBI taxonomy): Bacteria > Pseudomonadati > Planctomycetota > Planctomycetia > Pirellulales > Pirellulales bacterium. Next base: position 55,577 of record JANRLT010000053.1, read on the forward strand.
CGGCCCCATTTTGCCCTGGAACGACTTTTTGACCAAAATTCGCGGCGCCGCCAACGGCGAATCCTTGCGGGTGCTCTGGGTGGCTGGCGGATACCAACACCCGTGGATTGATGCCACGACGGCAGGGGCCTTTGCCCAGACTCCTTTGGTGATCACGCAGGATTTATTTGAATCTCCGCTGTCGGCCTATACGACTTACCAGCTTCCCGGCGGCGGTTATGCCGAACGGGCGGGTTCCTACGTCAATTACAACCAGCGCTTGCAGTCCTTTTCCTGGGCGGTGCGCCCGCCAGCGGGCTGCAAGGTCGAAGGGCACGTCGCCTGGAGCCTGTTGGGTCGACAGGGGCTGTACAATGCGGGGGCCATTTTGCAAGAATTAGCGGCGGAGATTCCCGCGTTTAGCGCGGTGACGGGCCTGAACCCCATTCCGCCGCAGGGGGTTGATTTACGAGTCAACCAATTGGCCGCGGTATAAAAATTTGACAAACTAACCGCTGTTGCCGTATACCCGCACAACTATTACAGAGTATTGACGCATTTTTACCATGAGTACCGACCTACCCAACACCCCCCGGATCGATAAGGAGCACATTGTGATGACTCCCGGTGTGTGCGGGGGGAAACCGCGCATCGCGGGGACGCGGATCAAGGTGCAATATGTACGTCAAAAGAACATTGGCTTGTCGGCACCTAACATGGAAAAAAAGATATGAATGACGCGATATCATCACACGGAGTGTGATGACCACATTGTTTTCCTCTCACTCCGTGAGAGGATTATCAAGACTTTTCCCCGCCTCCTTTCCTCCGACACTGTTTCCCATGTCACCCGACCTCATCGCCGCTCTCGTAAAAATCGCCCTGTTGATCGGGGGGTTGATGACGGCCGCCGCGTACCTGGTCCTCTTGGAACGTTGGATCGCCGCCTGGGTGCAAGACCGCAAAGGCCCCAACCGCGTGGGTATTCCCCTGACCGATATAAAACTCTTTGGTCTGGGACAGCCCTTGGCCGATGGCCTCAAATTCATTTTCAAAGAGGAATACACCCCCGCCCATGTCGATAAGGCCCTCTTTGTCCTGGCTCCGCTGGTGATCCTAGCCGCAGCCTTGGCCATCTTTGCCGTGATCCCTTTTGGCAGCGTCGTGCCCGACTTTGACATCTGGGGGTATAAATTTACCGGCGACGCGGTCAATCTGGTTGTCGCCCCCGGCGTCGATGTGGGCCTGATCTATGTCTTTGCCCTTTCCAGCATCGCCGTGTATGGCGTCATCCTGGGGGGTTGGTCCAGCAATAACAAATACAGCTTTATCGGCGGGTTGCGCAGCAGCGCCCAGTTGATCGCCTATGAAATTCCCATGGGCCTGGGGATCCTAGGGATTGTCCTCTCCACCGGGTCGCTGCGGTTGGACGCGATTATTGGCAGCCAGGCGCAAAGCGGCTGGTGGAACGCCATGACGCAGCCCCTGGGCCTCTTGGTATTTACGGTCGCCGCCTTTGCCGAGGCGGCGCGGCTGCCGTTTGACCTGCCGGAGGCTGAACAAGAACTCATCGGCGGCTACCACACCGAATACGCCGGCATGAAGTTGATTTTGTTCCTCATCGCCGAATTTTTGCACATGATCACGGCGGCGCTGCTGATTGTGATCTTGTTTTTTGGCGGATGGCATTTTTGGGGGCTGACCGGGGCGGACGACCAGGTGACCTGGTTGGGCGCGCTGTTGCGGATCTTTGTCCTGGTGACAAAGTTTATGCTGGTGGTGCTGTTTTTTATGCTCGTCCGCTGGAGCTGGCCCCGCTTTCGCTTTGATCAACTAATGTCCCTGGCCTGGAAAGTCATGCTGCCGCTGGGCCTGTTAAATTTGGCCACAATGGCCATATTGGTCGAGCTAGAGGCCAATGGCACATTACCCGTTGGGAGTCAGGGAACATTTGCCCTGGTCGGCTGGGGGGTCATGCTGGTCGGCTGGATTGGTTCGGCCCTGGTTGCTCCCTTGCAAACCGATAATCGTCCCCGCCCCGGAGCAGGCGGCTTGTTGGAACCAGAAAGACTCCTGGCCTAATCCTCCCCACTATCCACTATCCACTACCCACTATCCACCCCACTCCCATGCAAGCCACCGATCCCGATATTTATTGGATAACCGAGCCACAGTTGGGCCTGGCTGGCAACATGTATCTGCCGCTGTTTATGCAGGGCCTGACAACCACGGTCAAGCATTTGTTCAGCCCCAAGGTGACCGTCAGCTTTCCGGAGGAACGCCCACAAATTGGCAATCCGCTGATTTATCGGGGGGTGCATCGTCTCAATAAGGACGAGGCGGGACGGGTCAAATGCGTGGCCTGCTTTTTGTGCGCGACCGCCTGTCCGGCGCACTGTATCGACATTGTCGCCGCTCCCAGCCCCTGGCCCGACCGCGAGAAATACCCTGAATCATTCACCATCGACGAGCTTCGCTGCATTTTTTGCGGCATGTGCGAAGAAGCCTGCCCCGTGGACGCGGTCGAGCTGACCAGCTTGTTGGACCTGACGGGTCGCAGCCGCGAGGAAATGATTTTTGACAAGGAAAAACTGCTTAGCGTGTATGACATGACCCAGGCGGCCGAGCCGATGAAATCGCTGGAATTGGGGAACGCCCCCAGTAAGTAGCTCCCGGCGGTTGGATGAACGCCGCCGCCAAATTACCGCATCGCAACTTTTTATCAAATACCCCCATGTCCCTGTCCCAATTTTATCTCGGTTTGGCCGCCATGATCTTTGCCGCGGGGGGCATGTGGCTGCTGTTGCCGCGCGGTCGCAAGGGAGGCCGCTGGTTGGGGGGGCTGCTGGCCGCAGTCGCGCTGGTTTGCTTTGGCTTGTTGGGTCAGTCCCTGGGGAGTGTTTCCACCGACGTGGTGTATTTTACCACCGCCGCGGTGGCGGTGGTGGCGGCGGTTCTGGCGGTCAGCTTTCGCAGTCCCATTTACTGCGCCATTTGGTTCGCGCTGTCGCTGCTGGCCACGGCGGGACTCTTTATGCTGCAGGGGGCGCAGTTTTTGGCCGTGGCCAGTGTCGTGGTCTACGCCGGGGCGATCCTGGTGACGTTTTTGTTTGTGTTGATGTTGGCCCAACCCGAGGGGCACGCTTATTACGACCGTGTCAGTTGGGAGGGCTTTTTCGCGGCGCTTACCGGGGCCGTACTGGTTGGCACATTAACCGTGCTCATCGTGCGGGTCTGGCATCCCCCGCGCGATGAACGGATCATGGCCGCGCTGGCGGGGGCCAATTCCCCCTTGAAACCCGACCAAATCCAACGCGCGCGGGTAATTCCGGTGGACTCCGCGACCGCCAAGATAGAGCTAGAATTGACCCCCGATACAAAAATCACCGATCCCCTGCTGGTCGAGCTGCAAAATTTATTCACCCAGAACGCCCAGCTAAAGCTAGTCGCCACCAAATTTAGCGTGACCGCCCTAACGCACACGCCCCCTCCAACTCCTCGGCATGTCAGTCCCGAGACGCCCCGCGCGGCAGATATCTTGCATCCGCAACATGTGGCTCGGCTGGGAGGTGAAATGTTTTCCCGGCATTTGATCGCGGTGGAGGTGGCGGGAACGCTGCTGTTGGTGGCCTTGGTGGGGGCGATTGCCATTTTGGCCCGCGAGCGGCGGGATTACACCGTCGCCGCGCCCCAAGACATCGTCCCGTTGGGCCAGGGACCGCGCACGCCGCCGGACACCCCCACCCCCCAATATCCCGTGACGCTGGCATCGTCGCCGACGATGCTGCCAGTGACCCCCGGCAGCGTGTCTCCAAGCAGTGCGGCGCCCGGCGCTAAGCCCGCCGGTGGCACGGTGGCCAGCTCCACCAAAACTAGCGCACCCGGCCTGGGAGGAACCCGCCATGAATGAAATCGCCTTGCTCCAAAATTCCCTGATTGTCGGGGCGTTGCTATTTTGCATTGGACTGGTCGGGTTTTTAGCCCGCCGGAACATGATCATAATGTTCATCTGCGCCGAGATGATGTTGCAGGGGGTCGCGGTCAGTTTGATTGCCTGGGGGCGCTACCACAATGATTGGGGTGGGCAAATGCTGGTGATCTTTATCCTGACGGTCGCCGCGTGCGAGGCTGGCCTGGCCCTGGCGATAATCCTGATGTTGTTCGCCCGGACCGGGCGGCTGGACATCGCCGGTTGGAGCGAATTGCGCGAGGATTCCATTCCGGCCTACATTGACCAGGAATTGGACGAGGATGCCACGGCCGAGGCCCGCTGGCCCAAATTGACCGTGGCGGGCGTGTTGCCCGCGCAAAATCCAGAGCAAGAAGCGCATCGGGGGCAACTGTAGCCCCGGGACACGCAGGCTCGGCCCGGTGAAAAATTTTTTCATACCCCGAATAATTCATTCCCGCCAGATCACGATATGACCTTGGACCAATTATTGATCGCTGTTCCCGCCTTGCCCCTGTTGGGAGCGCTGATCGTCGTCTTGTTTGGTTGGCGGCTGGGGGAAAAAGCCCACCTGCCGATTGTGGCGGCGTTTGCCCTCTCCTTTGTTTGCAGTTTGCTGGTCCTGAACGAAGTTCGCCGCGCTTCGCTGGAAATAAAAGCGGGGCAAGTCGGTTATGAGCATGTCGTGACACTCTGGACCTGGGCGGATATTCCCGGCGCCTATTGGCGGCCAAACATGCCTCCGGTCTCTTCCCAGCCCGCCCCTCCCGCCGATGTCCCCTTTAAAATTGACGTCACGCTACGGGCCGATCCGTTGACGGCGATCATGCTGGCCATGGTGACGTTTATCAGCACGCTGGTGGCCGTTTATGCCAGCGGCTATATGCATGGCGATCCGGGATACTGGAGGTTTTTTGCCTATATTGGGTTATTTGTGTTCTCCATGACCATGTTGGTCAGCGTGAGTAATTTTGTGTTGTTGTTTGTGTTTTGGGAGGCGGTGGGCGCTTGTTCTTATTTGCTTATTTGTTTTTGTTACCAAAAACCCGAAGCGGCCGCCGCCGGCAAAAAAGCGTTTCTGGTCAACCGCGTCGGGGACTTTGGCTTTGCCATCGCGCTGTTTCTGATTTGGCTGACATACGGCTCGCTGAATTATCACGACAGCGGAGAAATTGCCGGGGTCCTGGGCCAAACGCGCTTGGCCAACCCCGCCCTGTTTGCCACAGGGGGCGTCGCCGTGGCGATTTGCGCGCTCCTCATGCTGGGGGCTTGCGGCAAAAGCGCGCAGTTTCCGCTGCATGTCTGGTTGCCGGACGCAATGGAAGGCCCCACGCCCGTGAGCGCGCTCATCCATGCCGCCACCATGGTCACCGCCGGAGTCTATATGGTGACGCGCTGTACCCCGCTATTTGTCGCGGCGGGACCGGCCCCTTTGTTCCACGTTGGCGAAGAAGCCTTTACCGCGCAAATGCTGGTCAGTGTGATTGGCGGCTGCACCGCGCTGTTGGCCGGACTCATTGCCCTGACCCAAACCGACCTCAAACGCGTCCTGGCTTATTCCACCGTCAGCCAGTTGGGCTATATGTTTCTCAGCCTGGGGACGGGGTCGCTGTTGGGCATCGTGGCGGGGATGTTTCACCTGTTTACCCACGCTTTTTTTAAGGCGCTGTTGTTCCTGGGGGCGGGAAGTGTCATGCACGCCATGGGGGGGATCATTGACATGCGGCAGTTCTCTGGCCTGCGGCGACTCATGCCCGTCACCTGCGCCACTTTTGCCATTGGATGCCTGGCCCTGGCGGGCGTGGTTCCCCTGGCCGGTTTTTGGAGCAAGGATGAAGTCCTGGCGGCGCTGCACGAACGGGCCTACCCCCATGCCGCGCATGAAGCCGCCACACCGCATGCCCAGGCGGCTCCCGCGACACATACTCTGGACACACCTCTCGCAACCGCATCCACCACAAAAACGTTTCACCTGGTCAAGCACCGCGCCGCCCAGGAGGGTACAACCGCCCCTGGCCATTCCTCCCTCACGGCGGGCGACTCAACCTCGCATGGCACACTTGCCCCGCGGTTGTATGGCACGCTCTATTGGGTGGCGCTTTTTTGTGCGGGACTTACCGCGTTTTACACGTTTCGGGCGTTTTTCATGACGTTTTATGGTCCCGAGGTCATCCCCCCCCAGGCGGGGCATCACGCCCATGAATCCCCCCCCGTTATGACGACGCCGCTGTTGGTGTTGGCGCTTTGTTCGATGGTGGTGGGGCTGTTATTTGGCCCCAGCCACGCGTTTTTTGATTTACTGCATCGGACCCCCTCGTTGTCGTTTGGGGCCTTTGCCGAGGTTGGCCCCCCCGGCTTTCACTGGGACATTGCCACCTGGAGCACGCTGGTGGCGCTGGCGGGCATCGGGCTGTCGGCCTATTTGTATCTGGGCGAGCGGTCGGAGGTGGCCGTGATCACCCGCGCGGTCCAGCCGCTGTATGAGCTATCTTATGGCAAGTTTTTTATCGACCAACTGTACATGGTGTTATTTGTGTTTCCCGCCACGGTGCTGGCGTTTGTCTGTTATGCCATTGACCGATGGATTATCGATGGACTGGTGAATTTTATCGGGGCGGTGCCGGCTTGGTGCGGTCAACAAATGCGCCTACTGCAAAACGGCATGGTGCAGTTTTATGCCCTGGCAATGGTGCTGGGAACGATTGTCCTGATTTGGGGCATGGTGTTTTATGGGGTGTAAGGCGGTAACCAGTTCCCTCATTTGAATTTTCCGCATGCGGTGATTCGCGCCAGCATCCATTTTCCATAACATTTTGAGTCGTATTTCATGGATAGCACTTCCCTGTTACTGATTTCGCTGGGCTTGCCCATGCTGGGAGCCTTGGCGATTGCCATTTCCGGCGCCGCCGCGCCCGAATGGGCCAAATGGATCGCGCTCGCCACCGCCCTGGCCACCTTGGGCGTGGCGGGAACCGTTACCTATCACGGCGCTCAAGCCGCGACACCGGACTTTGCCGTGACGCAGGTGGACTGGTTGGGAACAAATTCCCCCGTAAAAGTGCAATTTCACGTTGGTTTGGATGGCCTGGGCCTGTGGATGTACGGCCTCTCCGCGTTATTGACCGTAACCGCGATTCTGGTCAGTTGGACGGCCATCACCGAACGGGTGGCGGGCTTTTACGCCTTGCTCATGCTTTTGGCAGCGGGAATGTTGGGCGTCTTTGCCGCCCGGGACATTTTTCTGTTTTATGTCTTCTTTGAATTCACCCTGATCCCGCTCTTTTTTCTCATTGGCATCTGGGGGAGCGAGGAGCGCCGCTACGCCGCGGTAAAATTCTTTTTGTTTACCCTGGCGGGGAGCTTGCTGACGTTTTTGTCGCTCTTGGCCATCGTGTGGTATGCGGGACAGTTTACGCCCAACCGCGTGTTGACGTTTTCCATTCCCGAACTGACGGCGATCTTGCGCGAGCATCCCCTGCCGAACAACGCCGAAAACGGCTACTGGCAAAGCTGGATTTTCCTGGGTTTATTCGCGGGCTTTGCGATCAAGGTGCCGTTGTTTCCGTTGCACACCTGGCTGCCGCTAGCGCATGTGCAGGCCCCCACGGCCGGCTCGGTGATTTTGGCGGGCGTACTGCTCAAGATCGGCACCTACGGCTTTGTCCGTTTTAGCCTGCCTATGCTACCCCTGGCCACCGTCCACAGCATGCCCTGGATCCTGGGTCTGTCCTGCGCGGGGATTATTTACGGCGCTTTGGTGGCCCTGGCGCAAAGCGACATCAAGCGCCTAATCGCTTATTCCAGCGTGAGCCACCTGGGCTTTTGCATGCTGGGCATTTTTGCCATTAACAAACCCGGTCTGAGTGGCGGAATCTTGCAAATGGTCAACCACGGCCTATCAACGGGGGGACTTTTTGCCGTGGTGGGGATGATCTATGAGCGGTATCACACGCGGCAAATCAGCCAACTAGGGGGACTGGCCCGGCGGCTGCCCTGGCTAACGGTCATGATGATCCTGTTTACCTTTAGCAGTATTGGTCTGCCTGGTCTGAATGGCTTTGTGGGCGAGTTTTTAGTCTTAACGGGGATGTTCCAGCGGGGCTGGCTGGCCCCGGTTAATTGGGACCCGCTGATGATGTGGATCGCGGTGTTATCCGTCTCCGGCGTGGTGTTGGGGGCCTGGTACATGCTGTATCTGGTCGAGCGGGTCTTTTTTGGCCCGCTGCATGAACCCCAGTCCCATTCTCCGGGACACGGCCATACCATCCACGACCACGCTGGACAAGAACACGCTGGGCACGGCCCGGGTGGACATCAATCGACGGGCCAGCATCACGCCGACCAGCGCCAGGCTAGTCATGGGCACGGATCCCCTGATCACGGACATGCCGGCGCCCACGCTGAACACGCGGATGGGCATACCGCGGGGCATGGGCATGATTTGCCGCCCCTTCCCCCTGGCCCGGCGGATTTGAACTGGCGGGAATTTTTTGCCCTTGCGCCGTTATTGGTGTTTATTGTTTGGATTGGACTATCGCCGCAACAATTTTTGCGGCCAATCGAGCCAATCTGGGACGTGGCTGGCCAGCCAGTCTTGCAAAGTTTGGAAACTTACAAGCAACAAGCCACCGCCGCCGCACAGCCTATGTCTAATACAACAACTACCCAAGCGGACACAACTACTCCCGGGGAAAAGTCGAATGTCGACCCGTCCCCACAGGCTTTAGCCCAAATTGCCCCGGTTTCCCCGTGATGCCGCCTTTGCCAGTAGCTCTCTATAGCAAATTATCGCCTTTTTTGACCGCTAAATATCCATGACTTCCGTCGATACTGTATTACTGCTTTTGCCCGAGATCACGCTCATGGCCGCGGCCACGCTGTTCTACCTCCTCGGGGCGTTTTTGCCGGGAAAAGCCCAACCCACGCTGCTGGCGCTGTTAACGCTGGGCGTGGTCTTTGTCATGCTGGGGATCCAGGATAGCACGCGCGGCCTGGGGCCGGACTTTACCCCAGCGGCCAATGGCCCCTTGGCGGTTGATTACCTGGGCCACGCCGCGCGGTGGTTGATACTGGTCAGTGGCGCGCTGTTGGTGCTGCTTACCCGGCGTCCCGATGGCGATGCCCTGCGCGAGGAATTCACCGGCACGCTACTGCTGCTTATCGCGGGGCTAATGTTATGCGCCACGGCGAATGAAATGGTGCTGATCTTTATCGCGCTGGAACTCATCTCCATTCCCACGTATGTGCTGCTGTACCTGGGCAAACGCGGACCCGCCAGCCAAGAGGCAACCACCAAGTACTTTTTTCTCAGTATTTTGTCCTCGATTTTTTTCCTCTATGGGCTGAGCTTTTTGTATGGCGTGGGGGGTTCGACAAACCTGGCCGACCTGGCGGCGCGGATGGCCGCCACTCCAGGACTGGATTCCTTTGCCGGATTGGGCCTGCTCTTTGTCACCGCCGGGTTGGGATTTCGGCTGACGGCGGTGCCTTTTCATTTTTATGCCCCGGATGTTTACCAGGGAACCAGCCATGCCAACGCCGGGCTATTGTCCACCATGCCCAAGATCGCGGGAGTGTTGGTCTTGGCCCGGATCGTGGCGGTCAACCTGCCAAATGTTGAAGTGCTGGGACTGGCGTGGAAAGTGCTGTTGGCGGTCTCGCTGGTGACGATGACCTTGGGCAATATCCTGGCCCTATGGCAAAACAACTTGCGACGACTATTGGCGTATTCGTCGATCGCGCATGGGGGGTATCTGTTAATTGGCTTGGCGGTGGCTTTGTACCAGGGAGCCGCTTGGCAAAGCGGCTCAACCAGCGACGGTCCAATTAGCGGCATCGGCGGGGCTTTGTTTTATGTTTTGGTCTATACGTTTGGCACCCTGGGCACCTTTGCCGTGTTGGCCGCGCTGGGGACGGAGGATCACCCCGTCGAGACCGTGGACGATTTGGCGGGGCTGGGCCAGACCCACCCCCTGGCCGCGCTCGCGCTGGCGATCTTTATGTTTAGCCTCGCGGGGATTCCCCCTTTGGCCGGTTTTTGGGGGAAATTTACGCTCTTTGCCGGGGCCGTCCAGTCCAGTGGCGTGGCCAGCGCCGAGGCCGCCGGCACACCGGGTTGGAACACGTGGTTTCTTGTCCTGGCCATTGTGGGCGTGCTGAATGCCGCCATCGCCGCCGCATATTACCTGCGAATCATTGCCGTGGTCTATTTTCAACCCCACACCCAACGCTGGCCCGCCAACGCCAATCCCGGCCCCGCGCTGGCCGCTGCCATGTGCGCTGGCCTGGTGCTGGTCGGGGGAATTTTTGCCGGTCCCATGCTAGCCAATACCCAGGCCGCCGGTCAAAATGTCTATCGGGGAGAACGCCCCCAGGTGAATGCCGCCCAAGTACCAACAGAGGCGTCCCCCGCGGCGCGGATTCCACAGCTAGCAAGGCATGATTGATCAGGTCCCGCGGACGGGTGGCCGCCAGAGGTGGACCATCATTAAAAAGAGAGCGTGACTTATGGCCCGGCAGCGATTGCTCGGAGGCGCGCTGGGTAAACTCTTGCACGCTGCTCAGCTTCCCTTGTGCGCGGTGGATGGCCAGTCACGACTGATCTATGCCAACCCCGCGCTTTTGACCTGGCTGGATATCCCCGAAGGGGAGCTCCTAGGAGAGACGCATTTCAGCAGTTCCGCGCAGAACCGCGCGGGATTCTTGCGGCAGGCCTTGTGCCCCCCTCCCGGCGCGGAGCTTTCCCCCGGTCCGGTGACCGTGCCACTCGTGCTGGAAGTTGCCCTCGAGAGTGTGACCGCCTCCGTCACTTGGTGGCCGATCCGCCACGGCGCCGGTGAATTGGAATGTTTGCTCGGAATGATTCATCGAGTAAATCAACTAGCGGGGGAAAGCGCCGGAGTGGTTTCCTGGTCGGACTGGCACGCCCGGCTGGCCTGGCAACGGGGCGCGTTGCGCCTGCATTACCGCCTGCGCGACTTGGTGGGGGAGAGCCCCGCCATCCGCGTTGCGCGGCAACAGGCCCAGTTGGCCGCCAGTTGCCGCGCGCCCGCGACCATTGTTGGACCAGTGGGTAGTGGCCGGCGCTCCTTGGCCCTGGCGATCCACGCGGCGGGCCTACCGCCCGAAGACCCCCCCGGCCCGGATTTTCCCGGCGACGCGGGTAGACCGCTGATCACGCTGGATTGTCGGCTGCTCAATGCGGAACTGCTGGCCGCGCGGTTAGGTCATTTGCCTCCATACCAGGGGATAAAATCCGGTCCGCCAACAACCACCTTCAAAGGCGATGCCTCTGGAGCCTGGGGCACGCTGGTATTACTCGGTTTGCAGGATTTGCCAATAGGCCTGGCCGAGGCATCCAGCTTAATGGCCACACTGGAACGCCTGACCCACACGGATAGCCCCTGGCGGGTGATGGCGACTGCCACGGTTGGCCCGCTTGAACTCCTGGCCAATCAACGCCTTTCAGCCGAACTGGCCGCGCGGTTGAGTACCTTGGTGATTCATTTGCCTCCTTTGCGAACCCGACCAGAGGACATTCCTTGGTTGGCGCAACATCTGGTCGAGGTGGAAAATCGCAGCCGCTCGCGGTCTTTGCGGGGATTGCATGCCGCCGCGTTGGAACGCCTGGTGCTGCATGGTTGGCCGGGTGATATGGCGGAATTGGCCTCCGCGCTTCGCATTGCCGCAAAGTCCGCCGCCAGCGGTGAAATCACCGTTGCGGATTTACCCCCGTACCTGGTCCAAGCGACAGAACAACTGCGCCACCCGCGGGAACAACTCGCGCCATTTGATCTGCCGGATTGGCTGGCCCAGGCCGAACGCGACATCCTTCGGCGGGCACTAGCCCAAACCCGCGGCAATAAAACCGCCGCCGCGGAACTAGTGGGGATGAACCGTCCCCGGTTTTACCGACGACTGGTCGAATTGGGCCTGGTGGAGGAAAACAACGGTCCGACGGGCGATCCCACACCAGATATGCAAATGAGCGGGCAACCGGGATTTGCTCATCCGATCTCCGTCCCCGAAAGGGGCCTTGCCGATCCCGCGGGGAATGAGTCGGCAGCTTTAAAAGCGGCGGAGGCCACGGCCCGCCGCATTGCCCGTCGATCAAAAAAACTGCCGCCACTCCCCCCCTCGACATCCAACGCCGAACCGGAATTCATGGAAGATATTCCATTCATTCCCGAAGATGAATGAGGAAAAGAGTGTGCAATAGGCGAGGCACTCTGAGATTCGAAATATGAAAAAAGCCCGCCACGCCAGCCGGGGAAGATTATTCCCTGGCTGACGCTGCGGGCTGAGGTGTATGCTGCAGGTTAGATTGCGGCTTGGGCCGTCTCGCCAGTGCGGATGCGAATCACTTCGCTCAACTCACTGACAAAAATCTTGCCGTCCCCTACTTGTCCCGTGCGGGCGGAATTAATAATCGTGTCCAAAACCGATTGCACATCCTTGTCCGACACCACGACCTCAATCTTGACCTTGGGCAAAAAGTCCACGGCGTATTCGGCGCCGCGATAAGTCTCGGTATGTCCCTTTTGGCGGCCAAAGCCACGTACTTCGGTCACGGTCATCCCCTGCACTCCCTTGTTGTGCAAGGCATCCTTCACCTCTTCCAATTTGAAATGGCGGATAATGGCTTCAATTTTTTTCATGGCAGACGCTCCTTAAAGAAAAATTCCGGCCCAGGTGCCAGCGAGTGGGCCTCGCGAACACCGCGAGTGGGATACCTAACTGATTCCCTGCCGTTTTACAATTACTTAGAATGCACAGATGGTGCCAAAGCGTAAAGCACGCCGAAAATGCGATTAAGCACTTATTGCAAGCCATTGACCTATATGGACTTAAGCCATTGAAAATATTTTTGCAATGCTTTTCTATTGCGCCTAGCCACCCCTCGTACCGCGAAGGAAACGCGCTATCGCTGTTAAATTTTTTAACAACCCAGCGATGCTAAGTACCGTCCCGCTAACAGTTTAGCAGCTTGTCCCACAGGCGAAACCTTTGTCACGCGGCTGTGACAAAAAGTTTGGAGGCGTAAGGGATTCCTTTACCGAGATTCGCCGCTTGGCTGTCGGTGGAATCTGGCAGAAAGGGGACTCGGCGAATGGCTGCGGTTCGAAATGTGTAAACCAGCAAAGCTGTAACGGCCAATTTATGGTAAGAGGAGCGAAATCGTGGCCACCCTCGCCTCCTGGGTCCGGGCTAAATCCCGCGCGACGACACGCTAAATTATGTTAATCTTCTAAAAAACTCAAACTGGCGATGATCATCATCGCCGGCCAGACGATCATTCCCCCCGCCACGGCCAGACTGCCCCACAGGATCACACCCAGCGCGACTAAGAGCGGCCGCAAACGGGGCCACCAAACCAATGCCGTAGCCAGCTCCCAAATAACCACCGCATGCGTCCAAAAATTCAACAGCACCGGGTAATCACGGATTCCCGTCAGATCAACCCAGCGGCTATCAACCCGCGTCACCAACCCCCACAGCGCGATCCCGGACCACCAGTGGTTTTCAAAGCCCAATTGAGCGAGCGCCATCGCAAAGCAATACATGGCAAAGTGGACCTGCAAGAGCCGCACTGCTAGATTGGTGCGAATCGTCGGCTGGGCGTGATGCCAGACACAACAAGAGGCGGGGATTGGCCGGTTATCGGGGACGTTGCCATTAGAGTTTTTTGCGTGTTCAGCGTCTTTTGCCAACCAACGCTCGACCGACCAAGTCGCGCCGGAATTGCCAATGCATAGGTAAACCAGCACAAACGCCAGCACATCTTCGCCAGGTCCGCTGTACAACGGTCCGCGCTGCAAGAGTGAGATAACAAACAGTGTTGCCAGCGGTGTGGTCCAATTTGCCTGCCAGCCGACGGTCATCGCCGCCACGCATAACAAACCCGCCGCGTACAGCCCCCACAACATATTGGGATCCTGGCTCCAGGCAAACAGGCTAATATACGAACGCCCTCCATGCCAATTATTCAGCAGTTCCGGCGTGACAATGCCCGTTGGTCCAAACCATTCGATTAAATTCCCCGCATAGCCTAAATACCAATACAGCGCGACACAGCCGGTCAACAGGCGGATCATTCCCAACCAGCCGGGATTGCGCGGCGTGAACCAAAAACGCTCCCAGCACGCACCGACTTCGGCGGATAGCTGGCGCAGATAATCCCCGCAGGCAGATAGCATCACTTGACCTCGGGGAGTTGATCCAGCGGCACGGGCCGGGGGGCGGGAGGAGGCGGCTGTTCAAAGTTTCCCCCACCCGGGGGGAGCACCACGGGGGGCCGCTTGGCAGAAGAAGCGCCGGCGGCACTGACAGGGGGCGTGTTTGCCGCAGAGTTATTGCCATTCACCGTCACCACCGGCGCCACATCCCGGGGATCGGTAACCGGCTTATTTAAGAAGGCCTCCCCCTCGGCAGTCCACTTGATTGTGGCTTGATAAGCGGTCTCTACCCGATCCGGGGCGGAATTGGCCGCGGGATTGTCATAATTTGCCCGTGGACGCCTGCGCAGGACAATATCCAGACGGTTTACTTCCTCTCCCTGCCCCTGCAGTTGACGCCGCCAGCCGCCAGCCAAATCCCGCACCAAACTGTCCGGCTCTCCCGGATCCAGGTCCGCCTGCAGGGCAATCAGCTTCCCCACCTGCCGCCAGCGTTCCCCTTCAGCGGCGCTGGCATCCGCCGGGGGATAACGAAACGTCACTATTTGGCCCTGTCGCGGCAGGTTCACCTCAAAAAAATGATCCGCGTCAACCGCCGCCAAACTAGTAATCCGCTGGTCCCATGTCCGATCCAGCCACAGCGGATATAAATAGGCGTTCCAGACTTGCTTCACCTTGCGCACGCTATCCGCCATCCGTTCGTTCGCCCGTTCGTTATTTGCCCAAAAAACCAGCACCAGACCCAACAGGTGGGCGACAATCAGCACCGAGACGATTCCCCGCGCCGCTTCGGACCAGGTTTCCATCGGCGGAGTCGGGACTGCGGAGGGAGCGGATTGGGGCATAAAAATTGGGCCAAAACGGCAAGCGGTAAAATAAACAAAATTTACAGGAACTATTGCTATTATTGCCCCCCGCAACCGGCGAATAGTCAAAAATATAAAGTTTGGCGGCCAGTTTCACAAGCTGGGGGGGATGACCTTTCCGTCACATCGGCTCGGGTTGTGCGCGGTTAAAACCGCCCCCGGGACACCGTCTCCCACACGGCAAACTTTACCCAATCGATCCGTGAGCGCAATTCCCCCCATCGTTATTGCCGTGCCTTCGCCAATTCGTCCACTCCGACCCGTCCAGTCGCCGAAGAAACGATACGGTGGTCCCTTGTTTTGATTGCCCTGGTGTTTGGTGGTGTTTATGCGTTTCTCCCCTGCTAACAGGCTATGCCGCACGTTCGCCCCGCGCCTCTTGGGCCTGTTCTGCGGTCTGGCACTGGCCAGCGCGCAGGCCTTTGCCCGGGATCTGTATGTCGACAATGTGGCGGGGGATAATCGCTGGTTGGCAAACGCCCCCCAGTCCGGCGCCGCCGCCCGTTCCGGGCCGGTGCGCACCATTCAACGCGCGTTGCAATTGGCTGTCAGTGGCGACCGAATTGTCCTGATCAAAAACGAAGAGCCTTACCGTGAATCGATCAGCCTGGTCGGTTCGCGGCACAGCGGGTCCGTTATTCGCCCCTTTGTCATCGAAGGTAACGGCTGCAAACTCTCGGGCACGGTCGCTCCCGATGACCAAGCCTGGGAAACCGTCAGCCCGGACGTTTACCGCGTGCGGATTCAACGCTTGTATTACCAACAACTCTTTTTGGCGGGGCAGCCAGCCGTGCGGCAACCGCAATCGCTGGGCGATCATCCGGGGAACGTGCTGCAACCCCTGGAATGGCAACTGGCGGATGGCTTTTTATACTTTCGGACCGAGCCAAATAAACTGCCGCTGGATTATCAGCCATCATACGCCCAACTGACCGTGGGCGTGACCCTTTACCAGGTTCAAGGGGTGGTTGTGCGGGATTTGATCTTGCAGGGGTTTCATTTGGATGGCGTGCAGGCCCACGATGCCGGGTGGCAAGACCCCGTGGTGCTGGCGGGATTGACCGCACGGGGGAATGGGCGGGCGGGGATCGCGCTGAATGGAGCGGCGGGGGTGGCGATCGATGGCTGCCTGGTGGGAAATAACGGTCATGCGCAGGTGCTGGTGGATGGCCCCGGCGCGGCCAGCGTGACGAATAGCAACCTATTGGCCAATACCGCGCCGCGGTTTGTGCTGAACCGTGGGGGCCAAGCGCGGGTAGAGGGGCAGCCCGTCACACCTGCGGAGCTAAAACAGGAACCGGCGGGGACGGAGCTGCCGGAGTAATGTGGAGTTTGGAAAAATGGAGTTGGGAGAAAAATTAGCATCCGGGGTGATACCTCATTCCCAGGCGAACCCCGTCGCGATTGATAGCGTCCCATAAAACAGAGGCCCGATGATAATGGGGGGTTTGCAAAGGTTGCATAGACTGGTCAGTTTGTGCAGCCTGACGGCCTTGACAAGCCGATTTTGGCCTGATAACTTGAGAAATTCGGATGGTTTGCCTGCTGGGAAGTTTATTTAGACAAACGAGTTTGGCTAAATTACCCAGTGCCGATATTCGGGGGATTAGCTCAGTTGGGAGAGCGCTTGCATGGCATGCAAGAGGTGAGGGGTTCGAGCCCCCTATCCTCCAGTTAAACCTCGGTTGGGATTTTTCCCGCCGAGGTTTTTTCCTGCGCGGTTGAAGCGGCCTTCTGGCAAAATTTATTGCAGTCTCGGATTTGGACTGCATTCTCTCACTGCATTTATAGCGAAGCGCGATCGCTCTGCCTGACGCGGCGGGCGGATAACGTGATAAAGCCAGTGATCGCCATAAACGCCAAGGTGATCGCGTCTGGCAGTACTTTTGACCCCGCCGTGGCGTATTGGCCATGATAAAACCAGATCACGGCGCATTGCCCTAGGATCGCACAAATCCAGGCCCGGATAGATCGAGAGGGGCTTCCGCGAAATTCCTCGTACAGAACGAGACCGACCCCCAGCGTGCGGATCAATGCCGCGATGACTTCCACGTCGCCCCGCCTGGCGTCCCATTCAGGAGTGCTAATCACCGGTATTAAAATGTACGGCAGTAACACCCACAAGATACATTCCAACCGCCGCCAAGGTTGCGGCCAAAACTTCCAGCCGATAAGGCCCGTCAGCCAGACGGAGCAAAAATGCCAGGCGGCAAAGACCCCCGCGTTCCATACCAGATAGCAAACGGCCGCGGCGACGACATGCGACACCATGACCAGTGCTAATGTCCATTTGACGCCCGTGCGACCGGGGTAGATCAGACCCGCAAGAAACCCGCCCAGACCGCAAACAAAGGCTCCCGAGTACAGCACGACCATAAGGATTAACCCCGACCAATCTTGTCCCCCGCCGGATCGATAAGGAATAACCAGCGCGCACACCAGCGGCAGTCCCATTAACAATGCCGCGCCCAGCGCGCCATTCAGCAACGCAAAACCAAATGTTCGCAGACGCGCGGGCCACACGCTTTGTTCAGTCGCCATGGCAATTGCCAATCCGTTGATTGTCTATAAAAGAGTTAATCTGGCTGATTCTTTACTGGGATTCAATAGAATGATGGCAATTAATTTTAATCGAAAATCTCCAGCGGTCTACGACCATAAATATCAGGCTCCGCGGACCCCGTTGCCGTCGCGGGTGATCCCGCGGGACGCCGCGACCATATTGCCCGCGGCGGACGTGTTTTGCTACCCCGTGGATGGGCCGCTGGACATGCCGTTTGGCAAGGGGAGTTACGCGGGGTTTTCGGATATTTTTCGGTACAAGCTGCTGTACGGGGAAGGGGGCTGGTACAGCGACATGGATGTGACGTGCCTCAAGCCGCCGCTGTTTGAGACGGAGTACGTCTTTCGGTCGCACTGGCAGTTTCCGACGGTGGGGAATATTATGCGGTGCCCACGGGGGTCGGAACTGATGCGGCGGTGCTACGAGGTCGCCAAGGAAGCGGTGACTCCCCAAAATCGGGAGTGGAACCTGCCGATTCGGATTCTCAATGAGCAAGTGTCGCGCCTGGGACTAGAGCCGTTCATCCGGCAGGATATATGTAATAGCGATTCACCGGCGGAACTGCGCGAGTTGCTCACGGGAACAAAGCCCATTCCACGGGAGTGGCACTTTGTGCATTGGTGCGCGGCACTGGGAGGGTGGGTTGGGGGCGAAGGTGTAAATTGGAATATGGAACAAGGAATAATGGCGGCAAGCTCGAGGCAATTTGAGAACTAAAGAAAAAAAATACCAGCTTGCCTGAGCAATAAGGCAAGATTACATCAAGATCTGTATAGTAATCTACTCTACATTATTCTATGTGGTACAACAAATCGTAAGATATTTATTTATCCAACACTTTACCAAGCATGTTACTTACGCGCTCTCTTGTCTTATATAACTTTCCATTCACCATAATTGAGCTATCTTCTTTACTAGACAACATTGCAATAACAATTGTGGAAATCTCGCTTTCAGGTCCCCTAACTTCGATTCTTGCCACATAGGATGGCTTAAAAAAATCACATTCATTCTTATCTTCTTCAGTTATTGCACTGCTGACAAGTGTCAAAAGTTCTTCAATCTGTGGAATTGTTAAATCGAAGCTTTGAGGAATTAAAAAATCGTTTAAAAACCCCTGTGTAGGATACTTGTTGCACGCAACGATGTATCGATTGAGGACCTGATGAATATCCTCATGTTCAGGTACTCGTGAGTTAGCGTAGAAATAACCGACTCCAAATCCAACTAAAAAAATAGTAGCGATAATGGTCGCAATGAAAATCGTGATAGGGCGAAACATCGTTTACCTATTGCCTTTCTTATCTGGATATTCTGCGGGAAAGCGCCCCGGTAAATTTGGTGTTATAAAATTCGAATCTGGATAAGGCCTATTCCAATGCATTGTACCGGGTACCCCAGGAACTTGTTCCTGGACGGCGCAGCCGCAAGAAGTATTTGCCCCACATAGCTCAAGCATTTTCTGCAACTCCCGTCTTGGCAAGTTCTTCCCCAATTTCTGTCGCGCCTAGGCATTCACCCGGCGAATCGTCACAAACCATCCTTAGCCGTTTATGTTACTGCACTGGGGAACTAAACCGCAAGTCGATGCCTTGGAAAACCAATCCCACGCGGCGGCCCTAAAACTTGTTCGCTCACGTAGCAGAAGACGCCTCCAGGAAGTCGCGTAAATGTTCGCTCAACTGCTTCCCACCGCTCCGCGGCCCAGGAACAAGTTCTTGACGTGGCCGATTGCATAGTGGGAGTCAAGCGGGAATAGCGGTAATCTATTTGTCGCTAGCAGGCTCCGGAACAATTTCTTTTGGCACATCTTCCTTAAAAGAGTATTGAACTTTAGGTGGGTTCTTTTCCTTTTCGTCAATCTCCTTTATCATTTCTTCCAAAATCCTCACTTCCTCCGGTGTAAACCCTTTGATGTCTTGATAAGGATCATTCAACACCAGGGTCTTCCCCTTATTCATCGTATCGAGCAAATCACTTCCGGCAATCTCTTGGACTGAGAATCCTTGGTCTCCATTTTGATCATATGTCATGGCAATCACGAACTTTTCTTTTCCAGTCGGCACGGGCAACTCAATTAACCTATCGTCGAACCTAAATATATATGCCGCATAGCCTTTGGCAAGCACTTTCGAACCATGTGGCGCCCAGGGAATGTTGGTTTGGACATACTCGCGTTTAGGCAGCGAAACATTTGCGATTGATGTGCCCGAGCGCTTAAAAAGGTAAACACGAGTCGTTCTCTGATAAGATAGTATTCTATCGGCATGAAGACTTGATGTGCCATAATTGTCAGTTTTTAAATCTAAATAATACTTTTTGCCCTCTTGCTCTACATTCTGTATGGTACAGTGCATTTCCTTGGAGGTTTCGTATTTGGCAACTTCTTGAGCCGTGGCACGACGATCCATGACACTACTGAACATCGCAACCAAAAAAAGACCGCACAACAAACAGGACGAAAAAGAGACTGCCTGAACTTGATTTATACGAGCGATCATAGGTTTTGACTCCATTGCTCCGGAGGAGCGACATTATTCTAGCTCATGATTAAGGATCAATCCGCGGATAGCACTGGAACTTGTTCCAGTGTGCGCAGCACAAGAAGCCTACTGGAAGTGCGGAGATATCCAAAGAACTGCTTCTTAACGCTGCGCGGCCAAGGAACATGTTCCTTGGCTACTCAATTTTAACTTTGGCAACCCACTTCCTTCGAGCAGCCGATATTAAACCTGTGCTACCCGCTAGTCACGGGCGTTCCGGGGGTAGTACTACCCCAAACCTACGAACCAATTCCGCACTACTCTCTAGGAGCGGTGATCGTCAAGCACGATCTCCGAATGGCTTGCGACTACCCCCGACTGGAATCGAACCTTGTGAGTTTTCTGCGGGAAAACAGGGGTATTCTGAAAATGGTGACGTAAAATCCGCCGTAAATTTTCCCGAATTCGGGAATTGTGAACTTATAGGCATCATCCGCCAGCTAGTGGCCGTATGGCCATCCCTCTCCCCCGCCGACAAGGCCGTTGTGACTTCGCTGGTCAATAATCTGGCCATAACCCAAACCACAACAGGCAAGGGGGTGATGCAGTAACGCTTCATTTGCGGACCACATAAACAAGACTGTCCCGCATGACCGGGTAAGCTCCCAGCGGCCCAGCATTATCAGTTACGTTTCGCCTGCAAAAAGTTTGCGCCGAAAAAGTCCAGGACGATAGTAAGCAAACAGAGCTATTCCGAACATTGACACGATAGCCATAGTCGAAGGCTCTGGGATTAGCTTGTATGCAACTACGAAATGCTGCGTATCGAAGCCCCTACCGTCATTCCAAAAGCCATTTTTTGACAAATTCGTTTGATACGTCGAAGTATAGTCTTGTCTCACACGTGTGCAAAAATATATGGTTGAAGAGATTTATTCATTTGCCACGCCAAAAATTCATTTGCAGTAACGGATTACGTTTCAGCACTAACGATCTTTAATCTGAAATGCAATTTGCCAATGTCGTAGCAAAACATGAACAGGATTTTGCTTGTATCTTTCTTGCGGTTTGTAATAATTCGAGTTGTGGGCTTAACGCCCGCACAATCTGTAGTGGACCCCAAGCGCTGGACCACTTTGCGCTTGGTAAATGTTGTAGTCTTTTGCTTCCCCCCGCGGGGGGAAGCAAAAATTGCCCAGTCTTTGCAGCCTACCTGGGCCGCGCAGGTCAGCCAACCTGACATTTTTTCGAGCTCTTTCTCACTACTTTTCGGTAGCATTCATCCAACCGTTCCTGGTGCATGACATCACTCCTCGCAACGTGCCTGCCGAGGAGATACTCGCTCATGCCGCTTGATACACGACCCACGGCGTCCGATAGTTGAGTGCCTGATGCGGGCGCTCGTAATTGTAAAACTCAAAGTAGGCGGTCAAGCCGCGTTCCAATGCCAGTGACGAAGCATAACATCGCAAGTAAATGTCTTCGTACTTCACACTTCGCCACAGGCGCTCGATAAACACGTTATCCAAGGCCCGCCCACGGCCATCCATACTGATCGCGATCTTGGCTTTTGTTAATCGGCCCGTGAAGGCCAGGCTCGTGAATTGGGAACCTTGATCGGTATTAAAAATCTCTGGTGGGCGAAAGTTCTCCAAGGCCTCGTCGAGCGCCTCGCAACAAAACGTTTCCGCCAGAGTGTTTGACAATCGCCAGCTCAACACCTGGCGGCTGAACCAATCGATCACGGCGGTCAAATACATAAACCCATCGCTCAGCGGCACGTAGGTGATGTCGGTGCTCCACACGTGATTGGG
>JANRLT010000054.1 GCA_033762255.1 Pirellulales bacterium
CTGCTCCCCCTCCCCCCATGTCCCATCCGCCGATTGTCCAAATTTCGCTTGACTTGATTGACCTGGATGAAGCCCTGGCCACCGCCCAACTGGCGATTGACTGCGGGGTCGATTGGCTGGAGGCGGGGACGCCGCTGATCCTCGCCCACGGCGCGCCAGCGGTCCGGGCGTTGCGGCAGCGATTTCCCGCGACGCCGATCGTGGCGGACCTAAAGATCATGGACGGCGGCTACCTGGAGGCGGAGCTGATGGCCCGGGCCGGGGCCACCCATGTCGTGGTGATGGGGCGTGCCCATGATGAGACGATTGAATGCGTGGTGCGGGCGGGGCGGGACTTTGGCGTGAAGGTGATGGGGGATGACATGGGGGCGGCTGACCGCGTGGCCGAGGCCCGGCGACTAGAGTCATTGGGCTGTGACTACATTGTGCATCACATTGGGTATGATTATCGCCGCGAGCTGGCGGCCCGGGGGGGAAAGCCCGCTACGCCGCTGGACCAACTGCGGGAGATTGTGGCGGCGGTAAAGATTCCGGTGCAGGCGGTAGGGGGGCTGACGATCGAGCAGGCGATTTGCACGCCGGAGTACGGCGCGCCGCTGGTGGTGTTGGGGGCGCCCCTGACCGTGGACCAATATGCGTTCAGGACCGCCAGTAACGACCTGCCGGGCATTTTGCGCGAAATCTGCGGGCGGGTGCACGAGGGACGTGGTAATTGACAATTAAAAATTAACAATTAAAAATTATTTACTATTGGCAACGACTTCTTTGGGGATTGTTGGGGAGCCTGGTCTTTCTTGCATATCACTAGGTGATTCTGCACAATACATCGCTGCCGTTCTTCATTATTAATTATTAATTCTTCATTCTCAATTGCCCCCATGCCGCTCGCTGTTGTCAATTACGCACCGGAAAAGCATTCCGTGGAATTGCGGGACGTTCCCGCGCCCCAGATCGGTCCCGCCGATGTGCTGCTCCAGGTCGCCGCGGTCGGCGTGTGTGGTAGTGACCTTCACCAATGGACCAGCGAGCATAGCTGGCCCGTCAATTATCCCGTGGTCCTGGGGCATGAGTTTGGCGGCGTGATTACCGCCGTGGGAGAGCACGTCACCGGTTGGCGGGCGGGGGACCGGGCCGTCAGCGAAACCGCCGCGGTCATCAATCCCGATTCGCCGCTTTCACGCGCGGGTTTGTATAATCTGGATCCCACGCGCAAGGGGTTTGGCTATGGCGTGAACGGGGCGATGACCCGGCTGGTGCGCGTCCCCGCGCGGTGCCTGCACCGCGTGCCGGACAGTCTGCCGTGGGAAGTAGCCGCCCTGACCGAACCATGCAGCGTGGCGTACAACGCGGTGGTCCAGCACGCGACGATAAAGCCCGGCGACCGCGTGCTGGTCCTGGGGCCGGGGCCGATTGGCATTCTCTGCGCGGCGATGGCCAAATTGCAAGGGGGGATCGTGGCGGTGGCGGGACTGCCGCGCGATGAAACCCGCCTGGCCGTCGCCCGGCAATACGGCTGCCAGACCATCACCGGCAATCCCGTCGATTGGGCCAGACAAACCAGCGAAATCAGCGATGGCCTGGGCGTGGAGGGGGTCGTCGACGCCGCGGGTGTCAGCGCGACTTTTGTTACCGCTTTGGAAGCGGTGCGGCCCAACGGCTGGATCAGCAAAGTCGGCTGGGGGAAGGCCCCGATTGGGATTTCGCTCGATCCCCTGGTGCAAAAAAACATCACCCTGCATGGTAGCTTTAGCCACAACTGGCCGATTTGGGAGCGGGTGCTAAGGCTATTAACCGCCGGGCTATTGGATGTGCGGCCGATCATCGGCGGGATCTGGCCCTTGGCGGATTGGCACACCGCGTTTGAAAAAATGCACGCCGGAGAGATTGTGAAAGCGGTCCTCCGGCCGGAGTAAGGATTAATGGGTTTTGCTGTCTACCCAGGGGACGCTGCGCTGGCCCTGGGCTGCGATTCAAAACCGCGTTGCGACAATGTCAATTAATAATTTATAATTAAAAATTAAGAATGGGATTGATTATTACCCCAGGGTAACCGCTGACGCGGTAACCCTGGGCTGCGATTCGTATCGCGTTGCGGTAGGAGACAATATTTTTTCCCCTGCTCCCCAGCACCCCTTTCCCTCCGCAACTCACAATTACCAGAATCCCTCACCCCGGCCCTCTCCTGAAGTGGGGTTTGTACAATAGAGAACGCCGCTATCGGGAGAGGGAGTTGAATACACCCAACACCCCAGCACCACCGCACCCCTGCTCCCCAGCACCCCTGTCCCTCCGCACCCCTTTCCCTCCGCACCCCTTTCCCTCCGCACCCCTGCACCTCCGCACCCCTGCACCTCCGCACCCCTGCACCTCCGCACCCCAGCCCCCGTACCATTTTTCATTCTTAATTGCGCAGCACTGCCGCCGCCAACGCCTCCGGCAGCGTGAGGCGATTTTCGTACAGCGCACGGCCGATGATCGCCCCGGCCATTGGCAGTTTGGCTAGTTGCCGCACGTCCTCGGCCGTAGTGATGCCGCCGCTGGCAATGACTGGTAATTGCACCGCCCGGCGCATCTCGTCCATGGCGGGAAGATTTGGCCCGGCCAGCATGCCATCGGTGGCGATGTCGGTATAGATGATCGCCGCTAGCGGTTCGTTTTCAAATTCCCTGGCCAGATCGATCGCCCGCGTCTCGCTGACACTCAGCCAGCCATGCGTGGCAACCAGGCCATCCTTGGCGTCGATCCCCATGACCAATCGCCCGGGAAACTGCCGCACGGTGTTGCGAAACCAGGTTTGGTCGGCGATTGCCCGCGTCCCCAGGACCAGGCGGGTTAGGCCGGCATCCAGCAGTAGTTTGATGGTTGCGGCGTCGCGGATCCCCCCGCCCAATTCGCAGGGGATGGTGACCGCGGCCAAAATCTGCTGTACGGCGGGCAGGTTGGTCGGTTGGCCATCCCTTGCTCCGTCCAGGTCAACGAGGTGCAAATACTGCGCGCCCAGGCTCACCCAGTGACGGGCCATGTCGGCGGGCTGAGCGCTATAGACGGTTTCTTGGGCATAATCCCCTTGTTTGAGGCGGACGCACTGCCCACCCCGCAGATCAATGGCTGGCCAAATTTGCATAAGAGTATCGCAGGGAGGTGTTACAAGGAATTGCCAGGAGCGGCGGCAGCGGGGACAATTAAATAGCCATAAATGCAAGAATGAGTGGCTAAAGCCCCTGATCGCGGGGTAAAGGGGTCTCTAACGGTATAGAATAGCAGTGTAGCCTGCCCATGGCGGGGGGGTGAACCCCTCTTGATCCCTTTGCTGGCAAGGGTTTATGATACTGGGCTACCGTTGTTTTTGGCGATTTGCGACCTAGCCCCCTCCTGGAAGGTCATTTGCGGGGGTGGCGGCGACCGGAATGGCCGGGGTGATGGGCTCCTGTCGGAGGGGTGGCAGAAAAAAAGGGCTTGAAGCGCCGAAAATCGTATGACAGCGAATTTTTGCCAATATTTCCGCGAATTCTGAACATTGAAATTTACAGCGGGCGAAATTGACCGCGAACGTTTCATAAACTGTTTGGGGAAATGGCCGTAGGAATATTTATGATCGGAAAATTGAGACCCCTGTGCCTGTTAGGCCTCATTTGGCTTGCGGCCCCTACATCCGGCACCGCCGCACCGCCGATGGGGGGGGTTGTTGCCGGGGGTAACGCCGCTCTTTGGGCACCAACCACTCTTTGGGCGCAGGCCGCCGCCGAGCAGCCCGCGCAAGAAGAGCAACCGCTGGGCAGCCTGATTTTGCAGTATTTTCCCCTGATAATCCTCCCTATTTTGTTTATGTTGATGGTCAGTCGCCCCCAACAGCAAGCGGCCAAGGAACAAGAAGAAAGGTTGGGGCGGTTAAAAAAGAATTCGCGGGTGGTGACCCGGGGGGGAATTTATGGGACAGTGTATAGCGTCGATCGCGAGCAAAACCGGGTAACTTTAAAAGTGGACGAAGCGACCAACACCAAGATCGAGGTGACGTTAAATTCCATTGAGACGGTGTTGGAGGAACCGGCGGCGACTGATGCGAAAAGCTAAATCGTTCAGTCTGGTGAGGGTGTGCGGAAGCGATTTTTTTGCGAATTTTTGTTGGGCGTGGAAGATCAGGGGAGTGGTATTTTTGGCACCGCAGGGCTTTTTGGCCTGTTGGTGATGCCAGCGGTAAAGTTTCTGTTGAGCAACGCGGCGATTTTTTTGGGAGCCGCGATTTCCCTTACATTTTGGAAAGTTCGTTGTCATGACGCTGTGGAGTAGCTTGTCGATTTTGTTTGCCCAGGCCATGTCCGCCGCTCCGGCGGTCGCCCCCGGGGGGGATGTGGCGGGTGTCCCCTTTTTTCGGCAAGGCTGGTTTTTGTGGTTGTTGATGATTGGCTTGGTCGTGGGGACGTACCTGCTGTCCCAGGCGCTGGCCTTGCGCTGGCGGATGGGAGAGTCGACCGTGCGCATCTTTTTGGTGCTGTTTTCATTGGTGGCGGGGAGCGCGGTGGTGTTTTTTGGCTGGCCGCCAAAGCTGGGGATCGACCTCAAGGGGGGGGTCAATCTGGTCTACGAGATTGACAGCAACATCATGAATTCGGTCGCGCTGAATGCCAAGGATTTGGCCGAAATCGAACGCGTCGCCAAAAAAATCATACCCGATGTCAAAGTCAGCATCATAGCCGGGGGGGATGGATCCAAAAACCGGATTCAACTGGATCTGCCCGCGGGCGTGGACGCGGCCAAATCCCAAGAACTGGCCAACGCGCTCGCGGATGTGCGGCCCACTTCCGGGGGGGAACTGGCATTTTTGAACAAGACCAGCACGCAGATGTTTTTTCAGCGCCAGGGAACCGCCTCGCGCGAGACCATGGGGACGCTGGTCAACGCGCTCAAGCAGCGGGTCAATCCCGGTGGCCAAAAAGAAATTGAACTTCGTAGCCTGGGAAATAACCAGGTGGAAATTATCATCCCAGAGGCCGACCCTAAGGAACTGGAACTGATCAAGGACAAGATCAGTTCGGCGGGGACGCTGGAATTTCGGATCGTGGCCACGGTCACTGGCAATGAGACCCCCGTTATTAATGAACACACGCCGCTGATCAATCTGGTCAAGAAACTTCGGCGGGCGGATCCCTCCCTCCCTGGGGGATACGATTACAGCATGATTCCCGATGTGGTCATGCTGGGGGATAAACCGCTCGGCCGGTGGGTGCTGCGTTCGCCCGATGCCAATGTCGGGGGCCGGGCGTTTACCCGCCCCGCCTATAACGGCACGCAAATCTTGATGGCGTACGACATTTATAACGTCACCGGCGAAGACCTGAGCCGCGCCGCCCCCGACACCCAGTCCCTCGAACGCTGCGTCAGTTTTACGCTGAATGAAAAAGGGGCTCGCAAATTTGCCTTGATGACCACGGAATACACCAAATCCGACCTCAAGGAAAAAGCGCTGTTGGGCGTGATTTTGGATGATATGCTGCAGACGGCCCCCTCACTGAATAACGCGATTACCAGCGGCAAAGGGATTATCACCGGCAATTTTAGCGAGCAAGAAATTTCTCGCATCGTCACGGTGCTGAACTCGGGTAAACTGCCAGCCGCGCTCAACCGCACGCCCATCCAAGAAAACAACGTCAGCGCGCAACTGGGCAGCGATACGATTCGCAGCGGTGCGGTTGCGATGATCGTCTCGACACTGGCGATTTTGATCTTTATGTGGGTGTATTACGGTTTTTGCGGGCTGGTGGCGGACTTTGCCGTACTGCTGAACGTGATCCTGGTGGTCGCGTTTATGATGCTGCTAAAGGCCGCCTTTACGCTGGCGGGGCTGGCGGGGCTGGTGCTAAGCGTAGGGATGGCCGTCGACGCGAACGTGCTGATCTTTGAACGGATGCGCGAGGAACGCGCCCGGGGATCGTCCCTCAAAATGGCCATTCGCAACGGTTTTGCCCGCGCGATGTCCACGGTCGTGGACTCCAACTTGACGACGCTGGTCACCGGCGTGGTACTGTTTGCCATCGGCACCGACCAACTGCGGGGTTTTGCCACAACGCTGATCTTGGGCCTGGTGCTGAATTTGTTCACCGCCGTGTATTGCTCGCGGGTCATCTTTGACGTGGCCGAACGCCAAGGTTGGTTTAAGGATCTCCGCATGATGAGCATGCTGGGCGAGACAAATTTTGACTTTGTCAAACCGATGAACGCGTGCATCACGGCCTCGCTGATCTTGATAGGAGCGGGGCTATTTGTGGCGGTTTCGCGCGGCAAGGACTTGCTTGACATCGACTTTTCCGGCGGCTCGACCGTTCAGGTGATCCTCAACCAGGATAATCAAAAGTTGACATTATCGGATGTGCGCAAGTTAATCGCCGATCAGCCTAATTTGCCTGATGCCGAAGTGAGCGAAGTGGTTAACACCGCGGGGGGCATTGAACAAAAGATGTACAAAATTGTCACGACCAATCCCGATGTGAAAGTCGTCAAACCGGAGTTGGCCAAGATTTTTGAAGGAAAGCTGGAGACTTATTTTGTGAGGGCGGATAATGTGACCCCTTATACGCCTCCGAAACCAAAATCGCCCGCCGTGACAGGCGTGCCGCCGCTAACAAACATTCCCGCCGCCAGCCCCGCGGAGAAGGCCGCCGCTGAAAAAAGCGCGGAGGAAAAGCCCGCCGCCGAGCAGGGGCCCGCAGATAAAGGGGGCAGTGATAAGGGTGCCAGCGAAAAGGCGCCTTCTGCCGAGGCACCCGCACAGCCCAACCCAGCCACCGGAAACTCGGCAACCGCAACTCCTCCGGGCACGGAATCTGTTCCTCCCGCCGCTGAGGCAAATAGTGCGGAACAGCCATCCCCCCAGCAGCCCAATGCCGAGCAGCCAACAGCCGAGCAGCCCCCCGCGGAACAGCCCGCTACAGATAAATCCGCAACCGATCAACCAGCCGCGGAATCCACCCCGCAGGAAGCCACCACCCCAGAGCCTGCCGTAACTACGGAACCTGCCTCGCCTCCAGAGCCTGCCACGCCCAGTAATGACAAATCCAGTTGGTGGCGGCGGGGAAAAGTTTTTGCACCGGCGTTATTGGCGGTGATTTTGCAGGCGGAACCCGCACCCGCGGCCGACACTGTTCCGGCGGCCCCCGCTGCCGCTAGCGAGAACAGCACCACTGGGGAGAATGCACCGGCGGCGAGTTCTGCTGACGCGACGGAAACTCCCTCGGCGGAAACTTCTGCGACAGAAACTCCCGCGACGAACTCCCCGGCTCCCGCTTCACCGGCCACAGAGCCAGTCCCTCCCGCATCAAGCCCGGAATCCACCTCGGCAAAAGAAGCTGCCTCCCCGGCGGCCGAGACCACCCCAGCGGCCACGGTCCCGCCGACCGCCACGGTCCCGCCTGAATCCACCATTCCTCCTGCCGCGACCATTCCGCCGGCACCCGTTACTCCCGCCCAGGTTACACCCGCACAGGAGACCACTCCGCCAGCTCCCACGACATCCAGTTATGATTTGCAAAGTTCGGTTAAGTTGAATTTTGTCGACTCTACCCCGGCTGGGGCGAACCAGGCCCAACTGCGCAGCAATAAAATCAGCCGCGAGAATTTGCAAGAAATCTTTAACACCGTCATCGAGAACAAAAAACTGGAAGTGAACCGGTTGGAGTTTGTCAGCGAAGACGGCGACCCGAGTCCTTCGGTGCCCAAGGGGGTTTGGACGGTGAACTCCTCGCTCCCTCCCGCGGAATTCGGCCCGTTGGTGGATGCCGTGAAGGCCGAGTTTAACTCCACCCCCATTTTTCCCCAGGCCAACATCGTCGGTCAAAAAGTCGCCGGCGCCGCACAGGGAAATGCCATCTGGGCGTTGGTGGTCAGCATGATCGCGATTGTGCTGTATGTATGGTTTCGCTTTCAAAACATTGTGTTTGGTTTTGCGGCGGTCATCGCGCTCATTCATGATGTGTTGGTGACGGTGGCATTTTTGGCGTTTAGCTCCTATTTGGCGCCGTATTTTGGCTGGGCGTTGGTCAATCCGTTCAAGATCAGTCTGGAGGTGGTGGCCGCGCTGTTGACGATTGTTGGTTTTTCGATCAATGACACGATCGTGATTTTTGACCGTATTCGGGAACTGCGGGGTAAAAGCCCCGACATCACCGCCGAGATGATCAACAAGGCCGTCAATCAGACGCTGGGACGCACGATATTAACCAGCGGCACGGTGCTGATGGTGACGATCATTTTGTATTGCTTTGGCGGAGAAGAGATCCATCCCTTCTCGTTTGCCATGTTGATCGGGTTGATTTCCGGTACGTACAGCACCGTGTATATCGCCGCGCCGATCATCCTGTGGTTTCGCGGACGCCAGCCGGCCGTTGCCGCCAGCCGCGCGTTTCCCGCCCTTCGCAAGGAAAAAGCTTCCGCCTAGGCATTATTCAGCCCGCCGCGTCAGTGGGGGACAGCCATCAACCCGCCGTGTCAGCTAGGGAACGGTTACTCGGTCTTTCGCCGCACCCGTCAAAAATCATTCGGCCTGGACTTTGCCAATTCCAAAAACTTGCATGTCTGGCGCGATGGTAACACCGTGTCAGGCTTTTTTTTGTCCGGTGTTTCGCATTTGTTCGCGACCCGCGTCGCCATAAGCTCCGATAACAATCAGAGAGGATAGGATACCCTCCCATTCCCGCCAGGAAGGCCGGTTGTTACGGTTCTTGGTAGCGGAGTGCGGCATGTTCGATCAGCGAAAAAAGTTAATCTGGGTGGGCGGTATTGCCATTGTCGGTTTGGCATTGGCATTCTGTTTTCAAAAAGGCCCTCCCTCCGGACTGCCCGCGGCAAATTGGTCCCCCCAACCGGGGACGACTAGTCCCACGTTGCCCATCTCGGCGTCCACTCCGCTTCCCCAGGCAGAACCACGATTAACGGGGCAAATCATGCCCCATCAGCCGGGTTTGCCGGACATGCCGGGGGGGTTCGCCCAGGCGCCTCGCCCGCTGGAATCCGCGCCGCATGATCCCTTTTTGGGACGCTCCCCGGAAACCTCGGCGGGAGCATTGTTTCCGGCCAGCGCATCCGTGGCCCAATCCCATCCGGAACCGTCTAGCCTGGCTGTTCAGCCTTCCGCGCTTATCGGCACCCCCGCGCCGTTAGCGGCTACGACTGGACAACCGGGAAATACCACCGCCGAAACAAAATACGATTCCCTCAGAGATACTGTGCCCCAGTTCGCAGCGACCCCTCCCCTGGCCAACGATGGCTGGCGGGCGGATGACGCCACGACAGGACTCGCGGCCGTGCCGGGAGTAACCAGCCCGCTCTCCCATGTGCAAGAAGGCGCTCCCGCCACGGGGATCGGCGGGACCGCGTCCGCAAGCGTTAGTTCCCCCGGGGGGGACGGATCGCCATCAACGGCCCAGACACTTCGTCCGCTGCCCCTAGCGCCGGTGATCGCCGCCGTCCCCCCCTACCCCGCGGTAACCAGTTCCGTGGAAAATCCCACGGCCACGCCCTCCGCGGCGTTGCCCGTATCCCGTATTGCTCCTCCTCCTTTTGAACAAGCTCTTCCCGCGGCCGGCACCGGGGCTCCGGAGACGACCTCACCTTATTACACTCCCCCTGCTTCCGGCAATTCCGTGCCGCCGCGGTTGGAATCATACCCCGCGCTCGTGCCGGCGGGATTTGAAAATTTGCTCCCCACCGCCAGTCTCCGCGCGGCGCCGGCCGTGATGCCTGGTGACGCAAATCAAGATAAGCAGCCGGGGGTGCGGCATCGGGTGCGGGATGGAGATTCCCTGGCGTCGCTAGCGCAGGCATATTTGGGAGACGCCGCCCGGGCGGGAGAAATTTTTGCCGCGAATCAACCGCAATTGACCAATGCCGAAGTCTTACCCTTGGGGTGGGAACTGATCATTCCGGGTGGACCGGGACATAATGTCGCGTCCAGCCAACCGGGGTTGGCCGCGCTTGCCCCTCCCCCGACCCTCAATGCCGTCGCCCCGGCAAATAGCCAACTGAACTGGCCTGCCCCCTTATCACCGCCGACTCTCCCCGGGGCGGATTCCGCCGCCGGGCGATCAATCACCCCGCCCCAAGCGTCCGCGCTGGGGGGACAGGGTATGGCGACGTTCCCTCAATCAGCCAGCGATCGACTGACGGTGGAAAACAGCGCGTCGGCAATCCCACCTGTTCCGTCGGCTTACACGGGTTGGCCTCCCGCAGGGGTGGGTGGGACCGCCCCTCCCCCGGCCACATGGGCAAATCAATTAGGCCAATCCAGCGAAACCGCCGTGGGCTGGTTGGGAGAATCCCTATTTGGGCCAGCGGTGCGGTTACCAGCGGAAGGGGAGCGTGCTTACCTTGTCAAGCCGCTGGAAACCTGGGAAACCATCGCGAAGAAATTTTATGGTGATTCGCAACTAGCGGGGAGATTGCAGCAAGCCAATGCCAGGCGGGTCAAGGATCCCAGTCGTTTAGTACCGGGGACGTTGCTGGTGATCCCGCCAAAGTAAGTTGCCCCGATGGTCGGATGATGTCCGACATCCACAAAACGTAAACTACCCTTTAAGCATTCCCAGTTCACGTGGCGGAACTAGTTTCGCCCTCCGTTTTACTAGCAGAGGGTTTAGGGCAGGCTCCGTTCCACCCATTCTTCCTCGTTTCCTTTGACCCGATTGTCCAGGAACGCCTGAATAACACCCAGCGGATCATAGGCTTGGCCAGCGGCGGGACCGTTAAGCACTTTGAGCTGGCCGGCGGTCAGCAATTTATATCCTTGCAGGGTGGTGTCAAATTCAAAGAAAAAGAGCTTTTTCTTTTCGGCCGCTTCCTCGGCGGAAGGCTCCGGGTGGTGTCGCAAGAGTTGGTCATTAACCCGTTTGGCGTCCCGTTGGGCGGCCAAATCCTTCCCCCCCACCATGATCAAAAACGGAATTTGGGGAATAAATTCCTTTTGCTCAAAAGCGGGATTGATAATGATTCCCTTGTGGTTCCAGCGGGGGGTAATGAGCACGATACCCCGCACATCCTTCCCCTGGGGGCCAGTGGTGAGGTTTTCCCACGCCCAATCGATGAACAAACTCCAGT
This sequence comes from Pirellulales bacterium, assembly GCA_033762255.1. NCBI lineage: Bacteria > Pseudomonadati > Planctomycetota > Planctomycetia > Pirellulales > Pirellulales bacterium. The sequence goes on from JANRLT010000054.1 coordinate 11,083, forward strand.
GCAGGGTCAAAACGGTGCCCATTTCGACACCGACGACGCCCAATTTGCGGATGTTGAATTCCCCTTTGTTATGGCGCTGCAGTAAAAAAGTTTTTATCCGTTCGAGGTCAATTTTGATCATGTCCTCGTAATCTTGTTTTTTCTTGGCTTCGACGGGTTTGGTGTCCGTTACTTTTAATTCGCCGGCCACGGTTTCTTTGACCAGGCGTTTGTTGCTTTCACCATAGCCGCGCAGGTCAGGGACCACCACGGCATAACCCGCCCGTTGAAACGCCCGGGCCACCCCGTCGTAATCCTGTTTGTTTCCCTTGTCGTGATGGATAAACAGAATCACCCCGGCTTGTTTCCCTTTATCGCTTTTATAATACGAGACCGAAAGGGCTACGCCGTCGCTGGTCTCTAGCTCGACTTTTTCAAAGCTCTTATCCGCGGCGGCTGGGGCAGGCGCGGCGGCAGGATTCTGGGCCAGGACGGCGGCTGTCCCTCCAAGGGCCCAGATCATGCACAGACTGGCGATAATTCCCGGACATAGCCCCCCGGGGCAACGCCCGGTGTGGTGTAAAATGGCCGCAATGAATGCACGCATTTTAAAAAATTCCCCAGATGAATGTTTTTGAGACTGTCGCGAATATTTTGTGAATTGGCAGCCTGCCCGGTCGATGGCTCCAATCCGCGGGCGATGCTAGCAACCCCTTGCTCCTCTTTGTATGGTAGGTACGGCAGAAAGCGGAGTCAACGCGGGTTGGGAATTTCGCGAATTAACAATTGCCCTGGCGGAAAAAATCAGGTCCAGCTATCACTGAATGATGGTCAATAATTCACTGGCGGATCGCGGGAACCGTGCCGGGCCGCCAGCTTCCGCCCCGTCGTCACTATTCCAGCTTATCCCATGCCCGGAGAGCACCTGGACCTGATCAGCGCCGCCAGCGAGCCTGCTTCCTCGCCGGAAGAGGCTTCCCCGCAATCCGCGGAAATGCCCGCGGCGGGACGCAAATTCATCGGCATGCACTTTCGTTGTTGCGATCGCTATACCCGCATTTATATTAATCGGGCGGGGACGGCTTATGCCGGGCATTGTCCCAAATGCCTGGCCAAGGTGGAAATTTTGATTGGGCCGGGCGGATCAAATTCCCGCTTTTTTACCGCGGGCTAACGGGACAGGCGGCCCCGTTGCTAGCTGGCGGATATCATTGGGAAAGCTTTTGCCCTTGAATTAGCGGCGGTGGCTGACCTTGTGGAGATCGCGGAAAATATCTAGGATTTTGCGGATTTTTGCCAGGAGTCATGGCTTTCCAACTGGTTTCAAGCACAGCTTCCCGCTCTGGGGGGAGGAAAATCGAGATTGGTGTGTTTTGTCCATGTTTGAATTTGAACTGCAACACCGCACGCGAAATTGCTTTGCCACGGGGCAGGAGTTGGCCGCTGGCGAAACATATTTTACCGTGCTGCTGCGCCAGGGAGCCCAGATTGAACGGCGGGACTACTCCGTCGCGGGGTGGAACGGTCCTCCCACGGAATGCGTGGCCTGGTGGAAAGCCCAGGTTCCCTTGCCAACCGCCACCACCAAGCCCCGCTGGGCGCCGAATGAAGTGCTGCTGAAGTTTTTTGAGGATTTGGCGGGTCGCCCCGAGCAGGCCGATTTGCGGTATGTGTTGACGCTGTTGCTGATCCGGCGGCGACTGTTACGCCTGGAATCCAGCGAACGGGACGCGCAGGGGATAGAACGGCTGCGCGTGCATTGCCCCCGGCTCGATTGTGAATTTGAAATCCTGGCGATCGTCCCCGAGGATTCCCGCGTGACCGAAATCCAGCGCGAGCTGGGCCGGTTGTTTTTGTCCGTGGCAGACGATTTGCCCTAAACGGCGGATAGAATTTTTTCCCCCATTGCAAGGATGCAACCCATGCCCCTGGTCCGCGTGATTGTCATGCTGGCGCTGCTGCTGTTATGTTTGGGGCAGTTGGGTTGCGCGACACGGCGGCGGGTGCCGCTGACGCAAATCCTGCCCCCCGCCGCTCCCTTGAACCAGGTGCTAACAGAGGTCAATAACAACACCGCCCGCGTTCGTTCGGTTCTTTGCACCAATGGCACGCTGCAGGCGGCCGGGACTCCCTTGAATTTGCGTGCAAACCTGGCGCTGGAGCGCCCGCGCAACTTTCGCCTGCGGGCGGATACCGCGTTCACCGGGGCGGAATTGGATGTGGGGAGCAACGCCGACCAATACTGGTTGTGGGTCCGGCGCAACAATCCCCCGTCGATGTACTTTGGCCGCCATGATCAATTCGCCGCTAGTTCGGCGCGGCGGATTTTTCCCATCGAGCCGGAAATGTTATCCGAAACCCTGGGATTGGTTAGCTTTCAACCAAATGAACAGGTCCAAGGCCCATTTCCCCGCGGAGGGGACCTGGTCGAGGTGCGCCGCCCGCGCCTGGTGGCGGGAGAAGCCCTTAACCAAGTTATCGTTTTGGACATACGCCGAGGTGTCGTGACCGAGCAGCATTTGTACGGAGCAACCGGTCAGCGGGTTGCCACGGTCATGACCAGCGAGTACGAACGAGACCCCGCCAGCGGCGCGGCGCTGCCCCACCGCATCGATGTGGATTGGCCGTTGGCGAATTTGCAATTCAGGCTGGACCTGCCGGATTTGTTGGTCAATACCCTAGGTCCCGAGCAAGCCTCCTTGTGGCAACGCCCCAGTTATCCCGGTTCCGCGGACGTTGATTTGGCAACAGTTCAAATCCAGGCCGCGCCCGCCAGCAATACGCAAAATCTTGCCCCGGGAATCTCGAATCCCCCTCCCGCGGTTATTCCCGTCAATCCCGGCATGGGGGGGGCAACCCTCCCCATTCAAAATAGCCCTTTACCCGCCACGAGCCAGAATAATACGCAACCCGCGGCTCTTCCGTCCGACTGGACGCGGGTTAGTCCCGCCGGGCAACCCATCGGCAGGGTCGATCCGGCGGTGCAGCCAGCAAGTTGGTCCGCCGCACCGGGGGGCACCGGGGTAAACTATGTCCCCAATCCCTCTTTTGACATCCGGCCCGCCGCCAAATAAGTTAAGGGCTTTTGCCCAGTACTTCGGCTGGGGTGATACCACGGCGCTTATGCTGGGGGGGCGGCATTGTCTATGACGCAACATCTGTTTTTGTGCGAGTCCGGCAGCGAGTCCGCGCTGCGGGACGAAATCCTGCGCGAGTGGTCCAGCGTGCGGGTGGCTAGCCCCGCGCCGGGCTATGTGTGCGCGGTTCTGCCCGGCGACACCCAGCTCCCGCTGCACTCACCCATTTATGCCCCGCATCAAGCTGGCTGGATTCCCTCGCTGGCATGGTCGCGACAGGCCCTGCCGATGATCGAGCGGCTTACCGCGACTTCCATCCAAACCTGGGGCGAACTATTAGGGGCGCGGTTGATAACCGCACTGGAAGGCCACGACCGCGCTTGGCGCTGGCACTTGTTTAGCTACGCGCCCGTCGCCGATGCCGAATTTACCCCCGATGCCGCCCCTCTGCCCGAAAGCGAAGGCGTCGAGCGGTTCTTTAGCAAGATTTCTCCCCGCCGCGCGGGACTCATTCAAGAAGTGGTGATCGATTACCTCAAACGCAAACAAAAACGATTATTAAAGTCCCTCCTCGAACCCGCGGGGACCTGGCAGCCGGGGGAGGTTTTTATTCAGGTTTGTCTGAGCGCGAATGACTATGGCTGGTGGTCCAGCACGAGCGAACCGGAGCGCAACTTTTGGCAGGATTGCCTGAGCCGGTTTCCCGCAGGTATTGTCCAAATTCCCAGTGACCTGCAGGCCCCCGCCCGCGCGTTTGCCAAACTCGCCGAGGCCCTCGAACACCTGGATAGAAATATTCTCCCCCGGCAAACGTGCGTGGACTTGGGGGCTAGCCCCGGTAGTTGGACCTGGTGGGCGGTTAAACAAGGGGCATTCGTCCAGGCGATTGACCGTAGCCCCTTGCGTAATGATCTGATGCGGCATGAGCGGGTGGAGTTTTCCCGCGGGGATGCTTTTAAGTTTTCTCCCCCTGCCCCCGTGGATTGGTTATTGTGCGATGTCGCGGCGTTTCCCGATAAGATTTATGAATTACTGGCCAAATGGCTGGGTCATCGCTGGTGCCGCAGTTTTGTCGTGACCATCAAATTTCGCGGCGGGGACGATTATCCGATCTTGAGCAAGTTCAAGCTGCTGCTGAGCGGCAGCGGTTATGATTTTTTACTGCGCAAGCTTTCCGCCAATAAAAACGAAGTCACCGCGATGGGAAGTTTGCTTTAATCGCCAAGCTACTTTGGCAACAGTCGATGATGCAGTTCGTAGAGAAGGCGCAAGTTCCCCGCATCCGCCACTTTCAGGCAATCAATATACTCTTGCCGCAAGGAACTCACTTGGCTGCCAACTTCGGCGGGCCAGACAGGCAGGGGGTGGCGACGTTGCTTCAGCCAAATACTGGCTAGCATTCTTGACCAACGCCCGTTTCCGTTGCGAAAGGGATGGATTTTAACGGCGCGATAATGCAGATGAACAGCTTGCTCAAGGGGGTCGGGCCAATGTTTCCTCCAGTATACCAGATCGGCAAGCAACTGTTGCAACTGCTCCACGATCAGCGCCGGTTGGCTCCCCAAATTGAGTTCCACGGCTCGTATCGTTCCCGCCCAATCCCATACTTTTCCAAACATTTCCGCATGCAAGCGTAAGACCCATGTGTAGTTAAACGGGGCTAGTTTGCGTGAGGGAGTGCCCGCCAGGTATTTAATGGTCGCGTCATGTAAATTTTGTGCTTCCGCGATGGACAACTGTCGACGATTAACAATCGACGGGTCCAGCAGGCCCTCGCGTAGATCCAAGGGTGTTTCACCTTCCAGGTCATCCAAGGTATTCCTGTCACTGCCACAATTTTTCACTGCCACAACTTTCGCTTGGAACCCGCCATCAGTTGAATGTACGTCTGCTCGACCAAAGCCTCGTATTCATCTGTCGTTAGCCCTTGACCCTCGAGCGCGGATGTTGCCTGCGTGATGTCCGCCAATTGTCGGGCTTTTCTTAGGGCTTGCTCTTTGAGCATGAGGTTTGTTTCTTGACACGGCAGAATGGTTAATTCACAACCCAGGGCCTGTGCCACCGCAGCGATGGCTTTACTGCTAATTGCCTCGTTTCCTGCAAAAAGACGATTCAACGTGGGCCGGGAAACGCCGCTACGTCGGGAAATATCACGTAAACTCATGCGCAGATTGCGTTTACGATCATTTAATTGTTGCTGGATGTTCATGTGTGGACCATATATGAGGCAATTGCCATATATTATACATCATTTATAAAGCATTTCCACTTATGTGGATTCAATTTAAGAGACTTAAGTTTGTAAAACTAGTGCATTAGGTTAAATACGCTAGCGGCCTTGCCTACCCGCTGAATTCCCCGCCGCAATCTGCCGATGCTTTCTACTGACAATTTTGCAAATCACGGGTAAACCAGGCAAAACAGGGAAGTTTTGTCGAATTTAACACCGGGGTTAACCGCAGGTTGCCTATTCTGCCTGCCGCAGCCGTTGCTGGGGCCATCGGCACAGCTTTTCCGATTGGCCTATTCCGTTAGGCCAATGTGGACGCCCTTTATGGAAGAAGGTCGATTTTTCCCTTATGCTTCGTTCGCGCGATGATCGCCGCCGTCGGGCCCTGGTCGAGGAATCCGCGTTACGCGAGGGGGCCGAACCACAAGAACCGACGATCGGCGGCGGCGCACAAGTCTTGTATTCGCAGGATGCGCAGCGCTGCGGGGATTTGCGCTTGCGCGACCTCATCCCCCGCCGTAAACGCATTTTGGCCATCTGCGGCACGCTGTGGTTGTTGGCCACCACCCTCATCCTGGTTGCTATCTATTATCAGCAAGATTGCTGCGAGCGTCTGGGCGTTGCCAGCCTTCCGGCAATCGACCCGCGACTGCCGAACAATCTGGCGGCTTGGCTGACCAGCATGACCCTGGGTTTGACCGGCGGGTTGGCGGGGTTGATCTATACCTGGCGGCAATACCGCCTGGATGATTATCGCGGTCGATACCGGTTGTGGCTGATCGGGGCAATGTTTTATGGAACTCTAAGCGTGGGCGTGGTGGCCCCCGTCCACAAACTATGGGAATTGCTGATGGTGCAGGCGACGGGCTTTCGCGGCTGGGATGAAGGGAGCGTATGGTGGATTGGTCCGTTACTCGTCATTGGAGCGGGTTTTGGCATACGTATCTCGCTGGAACTGGCGCGTTGCCCGGTGGCACTGGGAAAATTTTTGCCAGGCAACGGTCTGATCCTGTTGGCGGGCGTGGCCCAAAATCAAACCTATTTGCCCAGTCTACCCCCATTTTTTGCCAGCTATGCCTGCGCGCTGGTCGGTAGCGGGCTGGTCATGCTGGGCCTCTGTACCTATGCCCGACATGTGCTACTGGAAATTGACGGCGTGATCAAGCCCCGCGCGCGGCAGCCCCAGGCGGAAAAGCCGACTCGCAAACGCAAGTCCGGCGAAACCGTGCGGATCGATGCGGCTCACACCCCGGAAAGCGACAAACCCGCCAAGTCGACCAGCAGCCCCGCGGCTTCGTCCACCGCCAAGTCCGAAAAGCCAACCAGTGACGGCAAAGTCAATCCGTCCGGCGTCACTAGCCAAAGCCAGCCGGTAAAGACACCTGCTGCCACGCCCACAACCAAAGACGCAAACCCCGCCACCAAAAATTCCACGGGGAACGTGAACCGGCCGCATGCCTTTGGGACCAAACCCCCAGGACCCTTAGCCGGGGCGATTCACCAACAACAGGCTAAAGCCACAGTCTCTGCGAATTACACTGACGACACCCCGGATAGTGACGACGATGACGAGGGAGACGACACGGGGGGCAACCGCAAATTGAGCCGCGCCGAGCGCAAGCGTCTGCGTAAATTGCGGGGTTGATGATAGTCCTTGCGCCGCGGCGACTTCCCGCGCAAGAGCCAGGGATGGGGTGTTTCTTTTTGCGCCATGCCATCATGCCCCGTCCTTTGGGACCTACGGATTTTATCCGCCAAATGGTATAATCCTGGCACGTTGGTTTCTTCTGTTAACCGCTTGGCCTCGTGTTGCCGGGCAGGCTCCTATTTTTACAACTGTGTACTTATGGTTCGCACCCGTTTTGCCCCCAGTCCCACCGGTTATTTGCACATCGGCGGAGTGCGGACCGCGCTCTTTAATTGGTTGTTTGCCCGGCAACATGGCGGGCAGTTTTTACTGCGCATCGACGATACCGACGCGCAGCGCAATGTTGAGGCGGCCCTGGCTCCCATTTTGCACGGGTTTCGCTGGTTAGGGATCGACTGGGACGAAGGCCCCGAAGTCGGCGGGCCGTATGAGCCGTACTTTCAGTCCCAGCGTTTGCCGCATTATCAGGCCGCCGTGCAAAAGCTGCTCGCCAGCGGGCATGCCTATCGCGATTTTGCCACGACCGAGGAATTAGCCGCCGAGCGCGCCGCCGCCGAAGCCGCCAAACAAACCTTTGTCTATAGCCGCCGCTGGCTGGCCGAAACCGACGAACAAGCCAAGCAATACGAGGCCGAGGGGCGCGCCGGGGTGGTCCGGCTAAAAATGCCCCGTACGGGCACTCTGGTGATTCCCGACCTGATCCGCGGCAATGTGGAATTCGCCTGGGCCAGCGAGCAGGACCATGTCATCCAGCGGGCGGACGGCACGTGCCTGTACCATCTGGCCAGCGTGGTGGACGATCACGACTTTGCCATTACGCATGTCATTCGCGCGGAAGAGCACCTGAGCAATACGCCGCGGCAGATTTTTATCGCCCAGTCGCTGGGGTATGAGTTACCGCAATACGCGCATTTGCCCTACGTGGCCGAGCCAGGGAGCAAAACCAAGCTAAGCAAGCGCAAGCTGGAAAAGTATTTAAAGAACAAAGAATTCGCCGCGCTGAACGATCATGGGCAGGGAATTGCGACAAAGTTGGGGTTAAATCTGGCGGCGGACACCTTTAACCCCGTCATTGTCGATTTTTATGAGCAAGTGGGATATCTGCCCCAGGCGATCGTCAACTACCTGCTGCTGTTGGGTTGGTCGCTGGATGACAAGACCGAATATTTTACCCGCGAGGAAATGATCCGTGATTTTACGCTCGCGCGGGTGAACAAGGCCCCGGCCAGCTTTGACCCCAAAAAGCTGCAAGCGTTTCAGGACCATTACTTTGCGGAGCTTCCCGCCAAGCAAAAAGTCCCCCGCCTGATCGATTTCTTGCAGCGGGCGGGGCATTTGCCCAAACCGGTCGATTGCGCAGTCGGGCCGTATGTGCTGCAAATCATCGCCGCCGCAGGGGACCGGATCAAGGTCTTTGGAGATATTCTAAACTTTACCGAATTTTTTGTGCCGGACGAAGAACTGGTTTATGACCAAGCCGCGGTGGAAAAGACTTTTGCCCAGCCGATGGCGCGGCAATTGTTAGATGAATTTCGCGACACGTTGGCCGCCGTGCCGGACTTTGCGGTAGCGCCGCTGGAGGCCGCGCTGCAAGCGTTTGTCGCGGCCAAGGCGATCAAACCGGGGGACCTTATCCATCCACTGCGCTTGGCCCTCTGCGGCAAAACTGTCGGCATGGGCCTGTATGACACGCTGGCGATTCTGGGCCGCGCGCGGTCGCTCGCGCGGATCGACCGACTGTTGAGCAAGGCGGGAAAATGAGACTCGTTGTGAAATGACTGAAAGTGTTTGTAGCTTGTGGGCCGTTGGCCCAACCGATCCCAGCCTTACATATTTGAATTGCGGCAAGCAAAGCGTCGCCCTTGGATAATAGGGAAACACAATAGGTAGGGCCAAAGGCCCGATTCAACACGTTAATCACAGGCCAACGGTCCACACACATATCCGTGGGCTGAAAGCCCAACATATCCCAGCCTAGGGCAAGCGCAGCGTCGCCCTAGGTAATTGATGCTTTTCAAAGTGAAGGGCCAAAGGCCCGATTCAACACGTTAATCACAGGCCAACGGTTCGCACACATATCCGTGGGCTGAAAGCCCAACATATCCCAGCCTAGGGCAAGCGCAGCGTCGCCCTAGGTTAACGATAATTCTAGTAGGAAGGGCCAAAGGCCCGATTCAACAATACGCATATCATGCCTCAATCTCTTTCCTTTATCCTGACGCACATTATTTTTAGCACCAAGGATCGTACGCCTTGCTTAAACGAACAGATTTTACCCTCCTTGCATGCCTACTTGGCAACAGTGACCAGGAACCTCAAATGCGAATGTTATCGTGTAGGCGGGGTGGCCGATCATGTGCATCTGGCGGTGCGAATGTCCAGAACCGTTACGATGGCCGAAGTGATTGAAGAACTAAAAACCAGCTCGTCCAAATGGCTTAAGCAACAAGACCGAGTCTTTATAAATTTTCATTGGCAGCGGGGATATGGAGCATTTTCAGTGGGACCGGCCGATTTGGATGCCTTGCGCACGTACATTGATAACCAAGCCATACATCATCAACAGCGTACATTTCAGGACGAGTTCCGCGCATTCCTGACAAAATATGGGATTGAGTATGACGAGCGGTATGTCTGGGACTAAGCGGCTGAATTGGGTAAGGATGAATCGGGCTTTCAGCCCTTCCCATATTTTGTTCTTATCTACCTAGGGCGACGCTGCGCTTGCCCTAGGCTGGGATCGGTTGGGCCGTTGGCCCACATATTCGCTTGTCGTTTCCTCAATAACATATAGGGGAAAGCTTGCCGCAATACAAGGCAAAACGGCTGGGATCGGTTGCGCCGTTGGCCCACAAATTCGCTACGATCTTGACCGATTAATATTTCACTCGGACCCGTGTTACTTCCACGCCAATCCGTGGCAAAAATCGGGCAAGGCAAAGGGGGTCAGGAGTCTTCCGCGAACAAGCCAACTTGCCAAATGCGTTTTTACCGCGTCAGACTCCCGACCCCGTGGTGCAACTTTTCCTAAATCGGGTTACGCTGCGCTTCCCCCCGCGCACGATCCCTACAATCCGACGTTGTGCGGTCGTCGCGTGTGCTATGCTTTCAATGATACCGGGCAGCGGGCCCGGAAATTTCAACCACTGGACTGCGAGTGTGACACATGGGTGCGGAACCGTGGGATTATTTTGTCCCGTTCGAGACGGATGTGCAGGGGGCGCTGGACAAACTGAAACAGCGCGAATTTCTAGCCGGTCGCTTTCGCTATAGCGAAGAAGGCCCCGCCACGATCGACGAAGCGCGGGAAATCGCCGATGCCGACGGCACCGGGTCGATTTTGGATATCGACACCATCGGCGACGAACCAGATTTTGGCGTAGTCGCCCCGCTCCCCGAGGAGCGGCTAGTTGAGTTTTTTGGCACGGATCAGCCGACGCGGCAGATGATCGAGGGAAATATGGAATTCTACGAAGAGATCGACCGGGGCCAGGGGGTTTACATCCTGGCCTATCAAGGGAATCAGCCCAGCGAAATCTTCTTTGGCGGCTACTCTTACGATTGACGGGCGAATCTAACAATTAACGAACGTGAATCGCTCCCGTGGTTGCCGCGCCGCGCGGCAACCACGGGCTGGGAGCCAAAATGGCACTAGTTGAAATTGACTCTTAACTGATCCTCAATCTCTATCGCTATAATCACCCGCAGGATCATCCCCGCCACGACGCGATAGCATTGCAATATAAACCCTGGGATGAACCATGCTGGAGACCAATTCCATTACCGAGCTATCCGCAAAAGCGACGATCACCACGTCCCCCGTGTGATCGCTGCTGGGACCCCACCAGCGCAGAGGCTCCGCCGTGGTGTTATAAAAAACGGGGTTTTTCAACGTCGCATCCGGTCCATAGTTGAGCGCGGTCACATTGTCATTTGGTGGCGAAATTCCCTGAAAGTAATGCCCCTTTGGGCCTGTTAAAATGCATGGCGGCGTACTGGCCTTTCCTTTATCAACGGCTGTGCCTGTCGTAAACTCCACCGGAAAACCGCACGCCCAGACGCAGCGCGGGTCGGACCAGCTATTGCAGTTGGGGGGCGCTTGGCCATTCACTGGCTGAGGATTCATCCCCTCTTTGGATTCGCACATCATGATTGTTTTGGACGTGCCGTCGCAAATGCCGGCCATCGAGATGCCGCGCGACAACTTTCCGGGAATGATCACTCCCTCCGCCACGCTGTCGGGCGCTTCCTGGCAAAACCGCTGCTGCGCGGTCGCGGGCGTGGCGATGTAGTTGGTTACGCCGTACACGGACTTGGCCGGATCGACCACGCTGTAACGGCCGGTGTTGGAACAATCGCCGGAGTAGGAAGGGCAGATGAACGCGGATATTGGTAGTTGTTCGAGCGAAACTTTGCTGTTTCTGTACGTCCCTCCCGCGGGATTTGGTATTGTAACGCGGGACCGCTTGAGCGTGAATTTGTTGGACGCTCTCGAAATCTGCTTGTAGCTCGCATCCTCCTCGATATACGGCATTAGCCGTACCAGAAAGCTGTACTGATCCGCGACGGCGGGATTGGCCGGGTTCAAGATATTCTGCGGATTGCGGGGGTCATCCGCGTCGCCCGCTTTGACATCGGCGGCCAAACCTTCCTGCGGAAAGCCGGAAAAGTACAACGGCGGCAGAGACTTTTGTGCGTCGTTGTAATTGTGGACCGCGATTGGCAGATAGCGGATGGCGTTGCGACAAGAGATTCTCAGTGATGTAATCCTTGTCGTAATAATTCCAGGCGCACATAGCGCCCAGACTAGCGCAAAAACAACAAAAAGCGCTAACAGATCCCGTAACCTAAACTGATACCCACGTGGTTCCTCGGACATGGCAGACTCCTTCACGAAAAGAGGTTTCGCGGAGCCGCAAGAAAAAAAAGATGAATCCGGCCCCGCGGCTATTGATTTTACACCCGGGCGGAGGCCGCTGGCGAGCGAATCTGGCCACGGCGGGGGAATCCCCATGGTTTTGCGACTCCCCGATCCGGCAAAACATGCTATATTTTGCGGCGGAGGGGGGATTTTGCCATTTTACTTTGGAGGTTTGTCATGTTGCTCGCGGGTAAAATCGTGGTCTGGCTACTGGTAGGGGCGTTCGCTGGCACTCTCGCCGGGCGGCTGGTCACGCTCAGCAAGGAAGGCTATGGGCACTGGACCAATTTTGCCATCGGCATTGTTGGGGCACTCGTGGGGGGGCTGATTTTTTGGCTCTTTAGCATCGACCTGGGCCTGGGGGAACTCAAAGTCACGTTCGAGGATTTGCTGTCGGCGTTTGTCGGCTCGCTGGTCTGCGTGTTTGCCTGGTGGATCTATGAAAAGAACGCCAGTAAGACCCCCACCGCGCCGGCGGATTCCAAGCTGAAGCTATAGGAAGGCGGGAGATTTATTAGTCTGTGGGCTGAAAGCCCAACCAACGGCCCGATTCAGAACGCCATGCCAAAATTTATTTGAACAGGAGGAAACGGAGGAAGCAGAGGAGAAATTTTATGTTTTTTAATTGGCGTAGAGCAATTACGAATACTTATTGAACAAAAAGTAACGAAGGGGCGAAAGATTTTATCGGACAAGCGCAGCGTCGCCCTAGGCTGGGATCGGTTGGGCCGTTGGCCCACAGTGATGTTCCGGAGTTTTTCACCGCGTCAGACTCCCGACCCCATGGTTGGCAGCCAAATTCGCGCCGTGCATCCCTGGCCTGGTTCGCTGGTGACGTCGATGGTTCCACCGTGGTCGGTGATAATGCGCCAAGCTTTGCACAGGCCAAAGCCCAGCCCGCGGCCGGCCTCACGCCCACTAAAGAACGGATCAAACAGGTGCTCCCGTTCGCGGTCGGTTAAACCGGGGCCATTGTCCTGAATAATGATTTCTAGCCCCTCACCCCGACCCTCTCCCGGGGGAAGAGGGGGAGTGGTATTTGCCTCCTCACCCGGCATCAATTCACCAGGCATCAATTCGCCCGGCACCGCCTCAGCCTGCACCTCTTCACCCCCGCTCCACCGCTCTCCTGCTCCCCCGCTCCCCTGCATACCCTCACTCCGGCCCTCTCCCGGGGGGAGAGGGAGAGCTAAGGAACCTTTTCCCGGAGGGCGAGGGGGAATTTCAACACTAGCGGTAACGGCAATTTCCCCTCCCGCTGTCAGCACATCGCACGCATTCTGTAAGACCGCCCGCAATGCGACCGCCAGTTGGACCGGATCGGCAAAGATCACTGGAAGGTCGCCAGGCAATTTCCAGGCAAGCCCCACGGACTTGGCTTCGGCCACGGGATGGAATTTCTCTAACAGGCCGAGGAGCCACGGTCCGACGGAAATTTTTTCCCTTCGCAGCGCCGGGGGTTTGGCAAAGAGCATCAAATCGGCGATCATCTCGTGGGCCCGTTGCGCCTGGGCGATAATCATCGCCAGGGTTTGCCGTTTGGCGGTGTCGGTTTCGCCCCGTAAGAGCGCCTGGGCACGGGCGGAGATATTGGCCAGCGGATTATTGATTTCGTGCCCCGCCCCGTAGGCAAATTCCCGCAGCGCGGCCAGCTTGGCGTTGCGAAGCTTTGTGTCAAAAGCATCCCGCGGCGGGGCTATATGCCCGTTATTGGTCATGTCACGGGATGAGGGGGGGTGGGGGAAATCCGGCATGGCGGCGGATCCGCGCAGAAAAAACCCCCGCCGGGGCGGGGGTGATCCGCGGTTTATCGCAAAAAATGTCCACGTCGTAAAAAGGGGGCACCGCTAGCTGGCGGTGACGCTTTCCATATCCAAATGGGCGCAGATGCGGTCGATGAGCGCGTCGATCTCGAACGGCTTTTGCAAAAAGTCGTTCGCGCCGGATAGTTTGAGGTCTTCGATTTTGTCCGCTTCGACCATGCCGCTGATGCAGATGATTTTGACGTCATCCATGGTGGAGTCGCCGCGCACCCGCTGGCAAACTTCCTTTCCATTGATATCAGGCAGCATCACATCCAGCACCAGCAGGTCGGGGTGGTATTCCTTGACCATCATACCGGCGTCAAAGCCGTTATTGACGGTGCGGATCTCAAAACGGCCATCCCGTTCAAGCATATCGACCATCAGTTCGACCAGCGCGATGTCGTCATCGACAATCAGCAATTTGCGCTTGCCGCTTTCAAGCGCGTCGGTCGGAATGCCGTTATCGCGCATGAACATGAATAGTTCGGCGCGGGGAATCCGCCGAAACCGGCTGCCCGGGACGCGAAAGCCCTTTAACTGGCCCGAATCAAAGCAGCGAATGATCGTTTGTTGACTGACTTTGCAGATTTTAGCCGCTTCGCCAGTGGTGTAGACATCTTTCATGAATGAACCACCCTTCTCTCCCTAGCCGAGGGTCCAGCTAGTCTAAGCGGGGCTGTGGGTTTGTTCCCTAAACCGTTAGAGATACCCGGACAGCACCTGGGTTGATTGTCTTTCCGTGACACCGTACGCTTGGACAAGTTTTAAGATCTTTGGCTGAGGGACAATCCACGGACCATCAGTCCACAGATCACCCAAGTTACCAAAAAATCCCAAGGTTGCCGGGCATCCAAATTGCCAAGTTTGCCTTGTATGCGAATTATATCTATCTCGCCTAGTGAGTCAAGATTGATTCATTTCGCGTAAATTAACACACGGCTAAACTTTGCCCAGTTCCACTAGTTTTAAAAATGAGTGAAAAAATCGCTTTGGTAGCCGCTCTATCTCCCCTGAATTAACAAATTTACAAACTCTTGCCAAGAGCAATTCACCAGGCCATGAAAATAAGTACCAAAACAGTGCCCCAGCCGATGGTATGGGCAACCAACAGACTATACACAATCTAATCGTTCCCCGAGGGGACATCTTGCCGGGAATGAGCCATTTGCCAGCGGCAATCCAGGGCTACACTGATGTGGGGCAATGCCCACAGCGCCCCTTGAGCAAGACTTCGGTCACGGCCATGATAGGTGAGCCGACCGAACCGGCCGCGGGCTTGAGATTGATATTCACATCGGGCAGGCAAGTCACTTCGCCACAATCCACGCAGACAAAGTGGGGGTGGTCCAAGGTGCCATCTTGATTGGGACGCTTGAGTTCAAATCGCCAAACATGGTCCCCCAGTTCAATCCGCGAGACCAGCCCCGCGTCCGATAATTCAATCAGGTTGCGGTAGATTGTCGCCCGGTCAAAACCTTGCGGGGCCAGCGTGTCCGCCACCTGGGCGTGGCTAAGGGGGGCGTGAGCCTTGATCAATTCCTGCATTACCCAAAGTCTGGCCGCGGTGCAGCGTAAATTGGCTTCGCGTAAGCGTTTGCGGACGTTTTCGAGAGCAGGTTCGGCGGGGTTTTCGGCGGTCACAGGAAGGCTCCACTCGCATAAGGCGGTAATTAATTTTATCTTAACATGTTTTAAGTTCAGGGCCTAGGGAACTTGCTAGCAAGGCAAACCACCAGGTTGATCAAGGCAAAAGGCAGGTTTTGTGGGACAGACCTCGTATTTTAGCTGTTTCGACCAATAATACTAATGTCGTGTTTACTGGAAGTGCTTTTTACAGGGAAAAAATCGCGGGATTGACATGTTACACTTGGGAATGATTGAAGGTTGGGGTGATAGGGTTGTCCAAAACGGGGCGAAGATGACCCTCGGGATGGCACTAGCCGTGGCTTGGGGAATGTTTTTTAGTAGGGGGTTGATCGCCGCCGAACCGCTCCCCCCGCCTGATCCAGCCCCACCGGCATCGATCGAAGAACGTTTGCGAGTGGTGGGATCTAGTCTGCGAAGCCAGCCCCTGTGGTCGGACGAAGCGGTCATTCACGACTGGCGGATCCAAAAGAACTGCCGCGATGGCAGTTGCCGCGTCCTGGATGAAATGCTGAAACCGCAAGGAACCGGAACCTTTGAAGAATGTTTAGCCAGCTTGCGGCAAGCCCAGACTCAATTACCGGCCCCCCCGGCGCATGCGCGGGTGGTGCTCGTGCTGCATGGATTGGGCCGGTATCGGGAATATTGCGAATCAATGGCGGCGGCCATTCGCAAAGAGACTGATGCCAAAGTAATTTGCCTGGGTTACCCCAGCACACAGGCGGATGTGGCGGCACATGCGGCCAGCTTGGCCAGCGTCATCCGTCACCTGCCCGAAGTCCAAGAAATTGATTTAGTGGCGCACAGCCTGGGTAATATTGTGATCCGGCATTATTGGCGGGACCAAACCGATCCGGCCAAGAAACTATCGCCCGATCCGCGCATTCGGCGAATCGTGATGGTCGGCCCCCCCAATCAAGGGGCGCAGCTCGCGCGGCGCGCGGGACAAAACGTGTTGTTCGATAGTTTTTCCGGTCCATCCGGGCAACAACTAGCGCGGGGTTGGGAAAAATTGGAACCGCAATTGGGCACACCGACCTGCGAGTTTGGAATTATTGCGGGGGGGCTGGGAAATGACTTTGGTTATAATGTGCTGATCGACGGGGATGATGATATTTTGGTTGGCGTGGAAGAAGCCAAATTGCCCGGCGCGCGGGATTTTGTGTTGCTCCCCGCGTCGCATTTTCGCCAGATGAGCGACCCCCAGGTCCAGCAGGCGGCGGTGCGATTTTTGCAACATGGATACTTTTTGACCGAAGCGGAAAAACAGCCGCTTCCCTAATCAACGCAACAAGCTGGTTTAACGGAAACCTATTTGAATCATGGACCAGAGCGCGGATCTAGCGGCGATACCTTATTCCGGCCGCATCTGCGCAGTCGATTACGGGACCGTGCGGATTGGCTGGGCTATTACCGACCCGGCACAAAGCTTGGTTTCACCCGGAGAAATTTACCACCGCCGCACTCCCGCGCTGGATGCGGGTTACTTTCAACAACTGTCCCAACAGGAGCAGATTTGCGGGTTTATCGTGGGCTTGCCGGTGCACGGCAATGGCCAAGAAAGCCAAAAATCGCGCGAAGCCCGGCAGTTTGCCAAATGGCTGGGGGGGCTGACATCACAACCGGTTGCCCTGCATGATGAACGCTATACTACTCGGGCGGCGGAAGAAATTTTGCGCGAGTCCGGGTTAAAGGCCAGCCAACGCAAAAAGCATTTGGATAAATTGGCCGCGACGGTTTTGTTGCAAAGTTACCTCGAGAGCCGTCACCAGCCGACGCATAGTCCGCCGCCGCTGGAGGATCCGTCCTAATTTTGCGCGCTGCGGACAAGGGGGCGGATTCCGGGGACCGTGTGAAATAGGAAAACGAGCCATGCATCTGATCGTGGGCTGTGGATATTTGGGTGAACGGGTTGCTCGGCTATGGCTGGCGCGGGAATGGCCGGTTGCGGCGGTCACCCGCTCTCGCCAACGAGCCGAAGAGTTTCGGCGGATGGGGTTGTATCCGATCGTCGCGGATGTGACGCAGCCGGATACCCTGGCCTGCTTGCGGGGGATTGTCGGTCCGACGGATCATGTATTGTGGAGCGTTGGCTATGACCGCCACGCTAGCCCCGACCAACATACCGTGTACGTGGAGGGGCTGGGAAATGTCTTGGCGGCTTTGCCGGAAAAATTTGGAAAAATCATCTCCATCAGCAGTACCGGAGTCTATGGCCAGGGGGCAGGAGAGCTTATCGACGAAGACAGCCCCGCGGAGCCGACCCGCACGGGAGGCCGGGCGTGCCTGGCGGCGGAACAGTTGCTGTTGTCCCATGCACATGGCCAACGTGCGGTCATTCTACGTTTGGCGGGCATTTACGGCCCCCAGCGGGTTCCCAATCGGGCGGCATTTACGGGAGGGGCCGTCTTGGATGTCAATCCGGATAGCTATTTGAATTTGATTCACGTGGAGGACGCGGTTCAAGCGGTGGAATTAGCCTGGGAACGGGCCGCGCCTCCGCGAACTTACCTTATCGCCGACGGCCATCCGGTCTCCCGCGCTCATTACTATGCCGAAGTTGCGCGGCTGCTGAATGCCCCGCCCCCCATTTTTAACGCGATTGATCCCCCCGCCGTCCCATCTGCGGGCATGACCCCGCGGCGTGGATCGGGAAATAAGCGGATCGATAACTCCCGTTTTGTCCATGAATTGCGGCCCCAATTCATTTTTCCCGATTATCGCGCGGGATTGGCGGCGATCTTAGGAGGTAACGAATAGGAATAGCGCGCTGCGCGGCGCTGCCTCATCTAGTTTTCACATTTCATTAAATTTGCACTATGCAAGGACTGTCCCGTCGGGCAACCCTAGCCGCTCCCGCTTAAAGGTTTTACAATCATCTACAACCGTCGGCGGAGCAGATCTTACCGCCGACTTTTATCTTTTACAGGAATTCTTATGTTGCCGCGCAAGCCCGTCTTTCCGCATGTCATTGAAATGAATTATCAGGCGGGCCAGCGTCTGGGCTGCAATGTCTATCTGGTCTATGACCATAACGAATGGGTGCTCATCGACGTGGGATTTGAGGAAACAGCCGACGAGATCATCAACCTGATTCGCGAGTTGGACTTTCCACTTTCCCATTGCCAGGGAATCATTGCCACCCATGCCGATGTGGATCATATCCAGGCCCTGGCGCGGTTCAAGGCATTGCTCAAGGCGCCGGTCTTTTCACATCAGCTGGCGGCGGAACCACTGGAAACGGGTGATCGATTAAAAACCTTTGCCGAGGTCATCCCCCAAAAAATCGACTTAAAAATGCCTCCCGTCAAAATCGATCATTTGATTGACGAAGGGGACAAAGTCAAAGTGGGAGATTTAGAGCTGGAAGTCTGGCACACCCCCGGCCATACCGATAGTCAATTGAGCTTTCGGTTGGGTCAATTGCTCTTTAGCGGCGATAACATTTATCGCGATGGCTGCGTGGGCGCGATCGACGCGCATCACGGCAGTGATATCGCCGACTTTTTACGTTCTCTCGCCCGTATTCGCCGTAGCGATGTCGAATGGCTACTCCCCAGTCACGGGCCAATTTTTAAGAAAGACAATGCGTTGTTGGATCGGGCGATTCAACGGCTAGAAGGTTATCTACACATGGCGGATTGGGGAACCTGCGCCGCCGACTGGCCCTTGATGGACCAGTGGGATATCGAGCTAGCGCGGGGGGAATTTCCCCTTGGAAAAGCGGCGACCTAGCTCCGCCACGTGCTAGCACGGCAGTCGCCAGCAAAATGCTCTCGACAAATTAGGCCGCCTCGCTATTCTTTGGCGGACAAAATTTATCCCGTTTGCTCCTCTTAGGGGCAAATTCTTGGCTAGTCCGCAGGAGGCGGGCCATGCCCTTAAGCGCATTTCCTTTTTCCCGCTGTTTTCCTTGGGCATTGATCGCGATGATTTTCGCGGCTGGTGGCTGTCGGAATGCGCCCGCTCCATTTGATCCGTTTGCCGGTTCTAACCGGATGCCCCCTCCCAATACCGGCGCGTTTACGCCCACAATGGCTCCGGGGGCATATTCACCCACCGCTCCGGGGTATGCTCCGGGTGCCCCCCAGACAGTTCCGCAGGGATTTCCACTTAGCAGTACCCCCCCTCCGGGCAATCCGGCCAATCCCAGCGTTTTTGGCGCTCCCGCGCCACCTCCTAATAACCCCGCCTGGAACGGCATGCCCACGGGCACCGCCGCGCCTGTCGCGGCCAACCCCTGGGGCGTGGCCAATCCTAAGTCTGGAAGTTGGGTGGGAGGAGGAAGTTGGGCCGCGCCCAGCGCCAGTGGCGAAAGCCGTGGCTACGAAAGTCCCTCGAGTTCTTTCATGGCGGCGACACCACCCCAAGGACGCCGAGGAGCCATGCAACTGGCGTCAAATTCCGCAGCGATGGGGAGTAATGGAACGCCCAACGCCGGCATGTGGGACTGGATCGCCGGTAGCCCGCGATCCAATAGTTATGCCACACCGCCGAGCATGCCAGCCAGCTATCCCCGTGGAATGCCCATGGGGGGAGCGCCCGGCACGGTCAATCCGGCGGGCTCAATGCCAAATAGCATGGGAGTGGCCGCTACCCCGCCCTATGGTGTGACAACTTCCGCGGCCCCCGGCACGGTGGCGGGTAATTCCGCCACGACGTCCAACGGAAACCCATTTTACGATAATCCATTTCAGTCCGTGGCGGGGCAGGCTGGGCCGAATGCGCCTGCGGGAGGGATGAACGCCGCGCCTAATCCGGGAGCCATAACCACGAATCAACCAAGAACCACCGGCCCGGGCACGGTTCCGTATGTCAGCTTACAAACACCGCCCGCGGGGACGGCGGGGGGGGTGTCGGCGGATCCGTATCAATATCCGGGGCGGCCCCAAAATCGCGTCATGCTGCCAGAAATTGGCCAACTCCCCGAATCGACAAAATTCCGGTGAGAAATGAACATGCCTTCCTAGGAGCGGGAAAATCTCTTTCGGTAGAACATTCCCGGTGGCGGCCTCTGCTTACTCCGCCTTTTGTGGTAAACCGGGCAGCGGTAAATTTAAAAAATTGCCCGACGGTGTGTAGTTGGCCACGACATAGTAGCCGATTAATAAGCCCAATATCGCCGAGACCGCAAATCCTCCCACCACCAAAAGTGTGCTGGTTAACTGGGACCGTTGCCGCTTAACGTTCTTTTCTTCCGCAAGGGGCGCGGCAACCCTGGATGACTCGGCGGGTGGATCCGCTAATCGCCGCGGTACGGTGCCAGGCGGGCGGGAGGTTTGCTGGGCGGGCGGGCGGGGTGCCGGCTGCTGAACCGTGGACGTTGCTGGAGTGGGCGCAGGACTTTGTTCCCGGGAGAAGGATTTTGGCGCTGTGGAGGTAAGCTCGGCGCGGGGGCTGGCGGGTTTGGCCTGCAGGGTTTGTCCGCCACTTGCCTGACTTGTCTGCAAAGACCGCGGCTTTGGCTGTTCCGGGCCGGGATTTGCCGGTGGCGGGGCCATTTTTTTCTCCGCCAGGCGCGGGTTGGAATCTCCCGGCAGCGGCAAATCGTCATCGTCGGACGGGTCGTCTTCGCCCAGCACATCTTCCAGCATGCGTTCAAATTCATTGAGCCCTTTGTCGGACTCGATCGCCGCGCGCCAGCGATTGACGTTTTGGGAGGATGTGGCGGTGGCGGATTGCAGCTCGATCGACACCGACTGCTGGGTGCCGGGGACTTTGGCCGAGACCTTTAAGCAGCCGTTTTCCTGGTATTCATACGTTACCTCGACCGGCCACCGCGCGGGGAGCAGTTCCGGCAGGTCGCGCACGACGGCGCGGCCGATTTGGGAACAATGCGCGGGATTGCGGCTTTCTCCCTCGAGCACATTGACGACAATCGAGCGCTGGTTTTCGCGATAGGTGACAAATTTATCGACCTTGACCGCCGGTAACCGCGTGTTGCGCGGAATTAAAATCACGTTTTCCTTGCGCTGTGTCCGCCGGTCGATCCCTTCGATCCCCAGGCTATGGGCGTTGACATTGCTTACCGCGAATTTTGCCTGACCCGTGGGAGATTTCTTATGCAGTAAATAATCCGCGTACAATGCCGCCCCCCGCGCGACCGCTTCGTCGGGGTGGACTCCTTGTTCCGGCGGTTTACCTGTCAATTCCGTCAGCATCCGGCGGACCATGGGCATCCGGGTGGAACCACCGACCAAGAGCACTTTGTCGATTTGCGGCCAGGTTAATTGCGCGGTTTGGATCAACTGTCGCGCGGTATATGCGGTCCGTTCCAACAGATTTTCGGTCAGCTCCTCAAACAATTGCCGGGTAATCATGACCGGCATGATCCGCTCGGCAAATTGCACTTCAAAAAGCGTTTGGTTGTGCTGGCTGAGTGATTGTTTGACCAGCTCCGCCTGCAGGATCAGATTGCCGCGCATTTGCGCGTCAGTGCGGGGGTCAATTTGGAACGACTCTTGAAATTTGTCGGCGGCATAGTTGGCCAGGGCCTCGTCCCAGTCCCGTCCCCCCAGTTGCACATCGCCATCGGTCGCCAAGGTGCGGATATCGCCGGGCTGCATTTCCAGGAGTGTGACATCAAAAGTTCCCCCTCCCAGGTCGTACACCAAGACGCGCAACGTATCGCGCGATCCGCCGGTCTGGCGGTCCAAATATCCTAGCTCCTCGCCATACGCTAGCGCGGCGGCGGTCGGTTCATTGACAATGTCCAACACATTAATGCCCGCCATCTCTCCCGCGCGGGTGGTGGCGCGGCGGCGCGGTTCGTCAAAGTAGGCAGGGACGGTGATCACCGCCGCCAGATCTTGCCCGTGGATCAACACGGCGTCATTTTTGAGTCGCTTGAGGATGCACGATTGAATGACTTCGGGGGGCAAGGCCGACCCGCGAATCAATTGCGAAAATTTCCGCTTTCCCATGTCCCGCTTGGCGCATATCGCCGCGCGACTATGGTCCATCAGCGCTAGTTCCTTGGCCGTGCGCCCCACCACGACCTCTTCATCCGCAAAGAACACCACGCTGGGGGTGATTAACTGTCCCTGGGAATTGGGAACCATGACCGTCCGGCCCGCCGCGTCCAGCGTGGCGACCGCGGAGTTGGTCGTGCCCAGGTCAATTCCCAGTGGACGTGGCATCATGATGAACGATGAATCGAAATTTGGATTTTCAGGGATTCGGCAATCAACTTAGTGTCAAAGTCCCAGGGGCGTCTAGCCGCCGGGCAGGTCAAGTTACCGGTTTGTGACAAAATCGTCGCATAAATCGGCTAAACGGCCGCAATCCAGACTTCCCCTTTGCCCGCCGCCAATAAATCTCCATGAAACAATCGTAATTTGCCCTGTAACTCTTCGCAAATTCGCGTCAATTTAGTCCCCAGGGAAAATGCGCCATTCTGCCCCAGCAGGTCATTTCTCACGATAAAGTTGCGCAAATGCCGGGCAAGTAAGTTGAACACCACGGGTTGGCCCTGGTAGCCAGGCACAAATCGGCCGGGGGTCAGGCAATCAGGAAAAGGTAGTTTGGTAAAAGGTTGGACAGCGGGGAGGTCTTTCAATTCCCCTTTGGGTAAATCTTTTGCCAGAATGCCAATCGTCCCCCGCCGCATCCCCTGGCCCATGCGGGGTCCGGCGGTCCCGCCGATAATGATTGTCCCGGCCCGTTGGAAAAGTCCCGCCTCGGCCGCGGCGTTTCCGCCGATAACCAGCAAACCTCGGCGTTGATACTGGCCGGCATGGTTTCCCACTGAACCGCCAATGAGCACTGTTCCTCCCCGCTGTCCGCGTAAACTCCCGGCAAAGCAGCCCGCGGTATTATTACCAGTGTTGCCCTCTATCACGAGCGTGCCGCCAGACATTTGGCATCCCGCGCCATGGCCGGCATCCCCTAGGATAGAGATTTGCCCCGCGCTCATTTCCGCTCCGCAAAAATCGCCAACACTACCCCTGACGGATATCGACCCACCCGCCAACCCCCCACCCAGCCAATCCAGCCAAGAGATATCTCCCGCGATGATCAGTGTCTGGTCCGCGCCATCTCCCGTGATACTAAAGCACTCCCCCGTCGTGCGTGTGCGATTGCCGATTTGCAGGGGCAATTGGGCGATTTGCTCGGTGGTAAGGGAGAAGAATTCGGGAAACCGCCACGCCCGCGCGTCGCCACGGAGGTTGGCTGTGCTGGGCTGGGGGGAGATCGGCGCGGCCAGGGGAGTTAACGTTAGCGGCATGGATGATTCATGGGCCTGGGATTGAATCCGTTTTATCAGCAAAGAACGGGATCATTTTTGGCTAGGCTTACAAGAGGGGATGAGTTTATTTCGCGGTTGTCGCGGCCATTTCCGGCTGAATACGACCTTCTCCTCCGCTAGGCCCACCGCACAGCTCTATTAGGCAGTGGGCGGTGCGTTCCGCCGCCTTGCCATCTAACCGATTAAACTGTTGCCGCACAATCGCGGCGCGCTCGGCTTGGTGCAAATGGGGGTTTTGCAGGTAGTTTTGGGCTAGTGTGATAAATTCAGCGGGAGAGTGGGCCAGCGCGACGCCCCCCGTCTCCAACAATTTTGCGTAATGCGTGTAGTGGGCAAAGCGAGCGACACTTTTGGCGGGATCGGCCAGGGGAGTTTCGCCATCAAAAAACGTATTGATGATCGGCGTATCAACACAGGCGGCGTCAATGGTCAACGTGGAACAACAATTAATGCTGATATCTGAAGCGCACAATAAATTCGCCAGATGATCCATGTCGGACTTGGGCAGGTCCCAGACCAATGTCGATTCGCGGACGGGGGGCTTTTCGATGCGGACGCGCGGACCGGCCAGGGCTTCGTACTTTTTGCAATCTTGGGCCCAAAAGCCATTAATGACCTGTGGATGCAGGCGTATCCACAAATAGCATTGATCCCCCAATTCGTTGGCGTTGATTCGTTGCACCAGGGAGCGCAGAATTTCAAACTCGTGGGGTACGATGCCGGGATTGATGGTGCCGTACATCAGCAATTTGGCGGTGGCGGGTATTCCCTGCGCGGTCAGCCAGGCGGCCCGGTCAAAGCCAGCCTTATATTGAAAATACTGGTCAAATTGGGCCGCGCCGCACCAGCGGATTTGGTTGCGGGGATAATCATGGTACTCGACCGCCTCGCCAGCCATCAGATCGCTCCACACCAACAGGTGATCCGGCTGGGCCCCCATGTAGCCTTTGCTGGTCAGGTTATCCCAGGACAACATAACCGTGGCGGTGCGCAATTTGGCTCGCTGCGCCGCCCGGATTAGGTGGATATCGGCCAGGGAATAGCCAGGCGTGCCAGTTACCACCAGATCGGGCCGCGCGGATAGTAACAGAGGGTCGTATTCGCGGCCAGCATAGAGTTTTTTTTCTAAATATAAATACAACCGCCTTAGCGGGGGGATATTACCCAGGACTTGGTTGACGCAGCGGGAGAACCAATAAAACCCCGGGGAATTCCGACGCAAAGTTTCGCTTTTGGCGTTGAGCGTCCCCCCCAGGCGGGGATTCATGAGAAAGTATTGTCGCAGCGTGGTGAGGTAGTTTTCGAGCCGACTGCTTTTCAGGGGGGTTTTTATCAGGGTGATCTGCGGATGGGCGAATTCCTGTTGAAAATACACCTCTTCCGCATTTGGCGATACCACGACCAGCTCCACCCCCGCCGCCAGCAGGTTTTCCGCTATTTGCGACCGCAACAACATCCGCGCCTGAAAGCCGTGCGTAATATTAAAGAGAATTTTGGGCATGTGCGGAAAGCTAGGGCAAAGCGATCAAGGCCGTCGATGCAAGAATTGCGATTATAAAGTGGCAGTGTCCAATCGGCTACGGCCCGGGATTTGCGGCCTAAACGTGGATGTGCGTCCGGAGGGTGAACAAAAGGGGGGCTGGAGAGAGCAAAAAAAGAGGTGTTTTTATGTCCGGGGCGCCGGTGGATTGTTTTAGAGGGAAAAAACCGACGGGTCAAGAATATTATTTATGAATTGGGATCAGGGGAGTTGATTTTGGTCGATAAATACTCCTGACTTCCCGCTGATCGCTACCTTGACACTTTTTGGCCAATAAGATAGGTTAATGAATGGTTAGCTAACGGTCAGGTTGCGTTAGTGATTATCCTAAGTGTAATCCGGGCCGTTACTTAGAATTTGTGACATGCTTTGGTTAGGCATATTTTCACCCGTTGACGTGTCGCCGGGAGAGAATGTGGGATTTTTGCACCTTCGTGTTACCGTCCTTTTGCAGGGATTAGCCATGTAGTTCTGATCCAGCGTTGGTGAGTTCGTGGGCACTGGCACTGCTGCAAAGGCGGGGCGTGAGGATTCGCGGCCCGTTTTTTTGTTTTTTTAGCAAATCATTAATCTTTCATAACCGATTATGAACGCCACTGAAGTGTTGCGGATTGTGGATGCGCTCCACCGCGACAAAAACATCGATAAGGAAGTCGTCTTTCAGGCGATTGAGTCGGCATTTGTTTCGGCGGCAAAAAAATATTATGCGGAAACCGACGACATCCAGGTGGTGATTGACCGCCGCGATGGGGGAATCGCCGCCACCCGCAATGGCGAGTCATTAGACTTTGAAGAAACCATCGGACGGATTGGGGCGCAAACCGCCAAACAAGTCATTATTCAAAAAATCCGCGAGGCCGAGCGGGACTCGCTGTACGACGAATACAACGAACAAGTCGGACAAATGCTGTCGGGCATTGTTCAAAAATACGAGGCGGGGACCGCCACCGTCGCTTTAGGAAATACCGAGGCCATCCTTCCCAAAAGCGAGCAGATCCCCGGTGAAACCCACCATCCCAACGAGCGGGTCCGGGCCACCGTGTTTGAGGTCAAAAAGCAAGGTTCCCGCGTAAAAATCATCCTCAGCCGTATTCGCCCCCAGTTGGTGCAACGCCTGTTCGAGCAGGAAATCCCCGAAATTTCCGACGGAATTATCGAAGTCCGGGCCATGGCCCGCGAGCCTGGTTACCGAAGTAAAGTCGCCGTCAGCAGTTCTGATCAACGGGTCGATTGCGTGGGCGCTTGCGTCGGCGTGCGCGGGAACCGGATCAAAAATATCATTGACGAGTTGGGGGGAGAGCGCATTGATATTGTCCGCTGGAGCGAAGACCTGCAAGTGCTAGTGCCCAATGCGTTGCAGCCCGCCGAAGTGGATGAAGTCATTTTGTGCCAAATGCTGGGCCGGGCGATCGTGCTGGTGCGGGAGGATCAATTGTCATTGGCAATTGGCCGCCGCGGCCAAAATGTCCGCCTGGCCAGCAAGCTTTGCGGTTGGGATATCGAAATCATGACCCGCGAAGAGTTGGACGAGCAAATCGAGCGGGCGATCCAGGGCTTTGGCCAAATTCCCGATGTCACCGAGGAATTGGCCGAAAAACTCGTCGGCGAGGGCTTTTTGTCCTATGATGATTTGTCCATCATTGAGCCGGCGGATTTGATGGAAATGAGCGGCCTGTCCGAAGAGCAAGTGATGGCGATCACCGAGCAAGCGGAATCCCAGGCGGCGGAGGCGGAAGCCGCCGCGGCCGAGGCGCGTCGCAAACAACGAGAACAAGAACGGATCGCCAAGGCGACCGAAGAAGCCGAGGCCGCCGAGCGAAAATTGTCCGAGCGCCGCGATCGTAACGCGCCGTATGCCAGCGCGGTGACGATTTCCCCTAGCAAGCCCGCTCCCCTGGAACTGGTTGTGCATGCCCCGGATCCCAACGCCGAAACATCCGGCACCGAACAATTGCTGGATGAAAATGGCGGGAGCGAGGGGAACGCCGACGGGGTGTTGGGTCACGAAGGAGCGGATCAATCCGCCGCTGAATCAGCCGTTGCGGCGGGCGGGGCCGCCGAACCTGCGGATAATGCGGGATAATGCCCCGTCTGGCAGGGTTGATGGTGGATAGGATTTGCGGTGGATGCGGGCGGGATGAGAATGAGTTGAACGCGGTTGGGGCAACAAGTAATTCACGTGCAGGTGGTTGGCGGGAAGTCATGGCGAATCGTGCCGGCGATCCAGCAAAATTTCAGCATTAAAAGAAGATCGATACGCGGTTTGGGAATGCGAAATTTGCGGATTGTCTGCGGGAGTGACCAATGAAGTCATAACGTTTTAATCAGTCCCGAGGATTCCGCGCACCTTTATGGCGGATTCTTCGCAAGCGAGGGAGGCCGAACTTGGCCGTTCGTATCTATTCACTGGCGAAAGAGCTTAAGCTCGATAGCAAGGACCTGGTCGATATGTTGCCCAAGGCGGGCATCAGCGGCAAGGGCTCGGCATTGGCTAGTTTAACCGACGAAGAGGAGGTTAAATTTCGCGATTTTTTCGCCCGTAAATCCCGTCCCGCCGAACGGCCCAGCGAGCGTCCGTTGGATCGGTTAGAGCGCCCTGGTGATCCCGCGGGCGAGCGCGTGCTCAAGGACCTTACTCGTCCCAAGCCCGCCCCCTTGGCCAAATCCGCCCGTCCCGTTTCTCCCGCCCAAAAAGCCCCCCCCGCTGGCGATGCGCCAGCTCCTGCCCCCGCGGCTCCCGCAGGAACGTCCCCCCCCGTTACCCCCGCGCGCGAACCATCTGTTCCCACTGACCCCGCCCCTCGGTTAGATCCCGTTTCTCCCACCATCGCGGCCGAACGCTCCACCTCCGCCACTGTCGCGGACAAATCCAGTTCTTCGGATGACGGCGGTATGGATTCCAAGCCGATGGCGGGAAACACCCCCCTGGCTCCCCCGTCCCCCGGTCGCCCCGA
>JANRLT010000055.1 GCA_033762255.1 Pirellulales bacterium
TATTTAGATTGGCCAGGATATACCCCGTGGCCTCCAGGGCGGCGGCGGTGGTGGCGGAGTCCCACTCGGCGGAGATGGTCGTCCCGCGCTCCCAACCGTAGCTGCGGTCGTCCGGCGGGAACGCTGTGGCACAGACGAATGACTCGGCGGGTTTTACCGGCGCAAAAGCCGTGGGGGGGATAGTTTCGGCCGGGGCATGGGGGCGTTTCCACAGCAGTTCAATCGACGCGCTCACGTCGGAATTCTCTTTTTTATCCTTGGATTTGTTGCCGGGAACTTGTTTCCCCTTGCAAAAATCCAGCCGCAGGGGGTAAAGCCGCCCCCCCACCAAAAAAATCGAACCGCGGTATTCGGATTCGTTGCCGGATTTGACCCAGGCATCAATCAAAGGGGTTGTTTCATTATTAACATGCAGGGCGGCGGCATGCTCGGTCCGGACGATGAATTCATACTCGCCCGTCTCGGGAGGCTGTAGCGCGCCTTCCCAGCGAATGGCAAAGTGCTCGGCGGACATTTTATCCTTTACCGGGGCCGTCGTGCCAAAGTCAAACTTTATCGTGGGATCGACGCGTTCTTGAACCAGTCGATCTTTCTTAAAATTGCGGTGAAAGTGAAACTCATTTTGGGCGTAATAGAGACCGTTCAGGCCGGTCTGTGTGGGAAGTGGCGTGGCCTGCCGAAAGCTACCGACCAGGTCCGCCACGGCCTGGCGATATTGCTTGACCGTGAGCCGCGACAGTTCAATCCGTGGCGGCTTGTGACGCTCGCGCGCGGCGAGGGAATAAAACTCGTGATAGACATAACTGGCGGCATTGGCCGCTTCCACGGCCGACAGCGTGCCGGGAGCGTCCTCAGGCATGGTTTTGTGGATGTAGTCGGCCAATTGCGCGACGGAGCGATCCCCCTGCAACGTCTGGTCGTGCTGGTCGCTTCCTTCCCCTTTTTGGCCGTGACAGGCCGCGCACTTGGCGTGGTAGAGCGTCTTACCGGCGGAAATGTCCCCCATATTTGTCGCGGGGTTGGTTGCGGGAGGGGACTTTTCCGGATCCGCCGCTTGGACCTCCGAGGATGGTGCCTGGGGTTCCGTCGCCGCGAATAGTGAAATTTTTACCGCCAAAAATGCCGCGGCGATTAGGACGCAGCCTAGGCAACAGGCAAGGGAATACAACCAACCAAACCGGGGCCGGGGGTAAGTGCCACGCGCACGACGGGGTACAAGCTGGTCGCGGACCAGGGAAAACAGACGCATGCCAGTCCTCGAATAACTGGAAGATCCGCAATTCGGCGGATCAAAAGGTGGGATAACGAGGTCAGTTTTATTGTCAGCCAGCCGCAATCCCCCGTCAAGAGCCGGGATTTCCTTAATCGGGGGAATATTTGTCCCGGAAACTTAGGCCTTGTCCGGAATCCGCATGTTATAAAACGAGCGGTACACAAAATAGAACGCGATTGCCAAAAAGACAGCTCCAATATAGGGCGTGTAATCCGTGGTCCCCTGGGCTTTTGCGGCGCGCCGCAATTGCACGGCGATTTCCACCGCCAACAGGCCAAACAACGTGGAAAATTTGATAATCGGATTGAGAGCGACCGAGGTGGTGTCCTTAAACGGGTCTCCCACCGTGTCGCCGATCACGGTGGCGGCGTGCAGATCGGTCCCTTTTTCCTTTAGGTCGACTTCGACCAGTTTTTTGGCGTTATCCCACGCTCCCCCGGCATTGGCCATAAAGATCGCCTGGAACAAGCCAAAGATCGCAATCGAAATCAAATAAGCGACAAAATAATTCGGATCAAAAAACGCGAATGCCAGGGTAATCGCCATGAGCACGATAAAAATGTTCCACATCCCTTTTTGCGCGTATTGCGTGCAAATGCGGACGACGGTTTTGGAATCCTCAATGCTGGCTTCGGTCTTGTCCAGCCGCATGTTCTTTTTGATGTATTCGACCGCGCTATAGGCCCCGGTGGTAACGGCCTGCATGGACGCCCCGCAAAACCAGTAAATGACCGCCCCTCCACTGATCAGGCCCAACAGCACGGGGGCGTCGGTCAGGCTCAGGTGCAGCAGTTTGGCTTTGCCCAACATCAGCACAATGGCAAAGATCATGGTCGTCGCCCCGACAACCGCGGTGCCAATAAGCACGGGCTTGGCCGTGGCTTTAAACGTGTTCCCTGCGGAATCGTTGGCCTCTAGGTAATGCTTGCCCCGTTCAAAATCGGGCGTAAAGCCAAAATCGCGTTCGATCTCGGCCTTGATCCCCGGCAGACTTTCGGTTTGGGCCAGCTCGAACACCGATTGCGCGTTATCAGTGACCGGTCCGTAGCTATCGACGGCGATATTCACCGGTCCCATGCACAAAAAGCCAAAGGCCACCAACCCAAAGGCAAAGATCGAGCCGACCCCCACCAGGGGCTGGTCCTTGACCAGTTCGACCATCATCAGGGAATCCAGCCCCTGCAAGCTAACAAAGTATGCCCCGGCCATGAGTCCGGTGATTAGCATCCCTTTCCAGAACGCGCTAAAATTGCCAGCCACCAACCCGGATAGGATGGTGAGGGAGGCCCCCCCCTCGCGCGAGGCGGTTACGATTTCCTTGACATGCAACGAGTGGGAACTGGTAAAGACCTTGGTAAATTCCGGAATCAGCACCGCAGCCAGAGTTCCGCAACTGATAATCGTAGCAAGCTGCCACCACAAGTTTGGATAATCCTTTCCTTCGACTTGCAGATTGCCCAAAAGCAAAAAGCTCATGCCGTAGGAAGTCAGAATGCACAGGATCGAAGCGATCCAAATCAGCCGGGTGAGGGGTTCCTCAAAGTTGAATTCCTTTAATCCGGCGTATTTCTTCTCGGAAATCGATTGATTGATAAAGTACGACGCGCCGGACATAAAGTCCATCAAAAACCGCATGGCAAAAATCCAGACGATCAGTTTCGCCTGCAACTCCGCCTGTGGAATTGCCAGGACGATAAACGAGATGAGCGCCACGCCCGTCACGCCATAAGTTTCAAAACCATCGGCGGTGGGCCCGACGGAGTCGCCCGCGTTATCGCCGGTGCAGTCGGCAATCACGCCCGGATTGCGCGGGTCGTCCTCTTTGACGTTGAACACGATTTTCATCAAATCGCTGCCAATATCGGCGATTTTGGTAAAAATTCCCCCCGCGATCCGCAGGGCCGACGCCCCTAATGATTCGCCAATGGCAAATCCCAAAAAGCAGATCCCCACGATACTGCGATCCACGAACAGCAGGATGATCACCATCAGGATCAGTTCCAGCGAAATCAAAAATAGCCCAATCGACATCCCCGCCCGCAGGGGAATATTGACCACATCCCACGGCACCCCCCGCAACGACGCAAACGCCGTCCGGGCATTGGCATAGGTATTGACCCGAATGCCATACCAGGCCACCGCGTACGACCCCGCCATCCCCACCACGGCAAATAGCAACACCAAGGCCAATTTGGTGTAAGGATCGATTGGCGTCGCGCCGTCGTGCCCCTCGCTGGGAAACGCCAACAGGTAATATGAAATCGCGGCCGCGATCAGCAGAAACAGCATCAGCAAGAATTTGCCCTGCTGGATCAGGTATTCCTTGCAGGTTTGAAAGATAATTTCCGCCACGTCCAGCATCGAGTTATGAGCGGGAAGGGCTTTGATCTGGGCGTATAAATACAGGCTGATTCCCAGCGTCCCGGCAATCACGATGGCCCCGCTAAACAGCAGCCACCAGGCGGAAATTTGGATTCCGAGAATATTAAAATTGCCAGCGTGCAAATCGGGAATTGGTAAGTCGGCCTCGCTGGCGTGGCACCAACCAGCGGACAAGCCTATCAAGCCCAACACCAGTGCCGCGCGTAACATGGGGATCATTAAAACAGCTAAATTCCGCATCTCGGTCATTCCTCCCTTGACTGACTAAATTAAAACATGAGTAAGGAAATCTAGCCCATATTCTCTAAATTGAACAAGACAAGTTTAACAATTTCCGCGGCAGGGTGGAGGAAAATATTGGCCGGTCAGGTCCCGCGAGTCGCGATTTGGCCATAAAATGCCAATGCAGGGGTAAGGAACCGGCAAAAGCGGGAATTTTTTTGCTTTGACCAATTGTCCCCGGGGGGCTTTGGGGGTTATACTTGCCAGTTGCCAGCGTTCAGTCATGAGGTCGGGATCTAGGAAGCCTCCGCCTCTGTGGTCTGTTTTGATCGGGACGTTTTCGGTGTGGCTTCCATGGATCGAAGGTGATCGTAGAGATATGGGAAAGCGGATTTACGTGGGGAATCTCCCCTGGTCGATGTCGAATGCGGATTTAGAAGAACTGTTTGGCGCGCATGGCAACGTGCGCATGGCCGAAGTCATGTCCGACCGTGAAACCGGCCGCTCGCGCGGGTTTGGTTTTGTCGAAATGGACTCTGACGAATCGATGAACAGCGCCATTGACGCCCTCAATGGCAAGGAAGTTGACGGCCGGCCCCTGGTTGTCAACGAAGCCCGGCCCAAGACTCCCGGCGGCGGGGGTGGATATGGTGGCGGAGGGGGAGGACGCTCGGGCGGGGGTCGTTCCGGTGGTGGACGCGGTTACCGCTAAGCCCTAACGAAAACAAAGCTGCCTGACCGGATTATTCCTGAGGTAGCTTGACGCGGGGACTAAGGCTGTTCCCCGCTTATAATTTCAAGACGAAAATTGCCGTTGATTCCTTCAGCGGCAATCTTTTTTCCACGCCAATCTTTTTTCACATTAAAAAGTTATTGCCTCTTTTTAAAAGAGCACACTCCTATGGCACATGATGGTTTTGATCGAGATCGGGATCGGGATCGCGGCGGCTTTCGCGGGGATCGGCGGGGCGGCCCGGGTGGGTCCTCCAACCGTATTCGGGTCCGCGTCAAGAAAAAAGACCCGATCTTTATTAATGGCGAACGCCCCCGGCCGATGTACATCGACTACAAGGACATGGAATTGCTGGGGAAACTGGTGAATCGACAGGGAAAAATTGTCAGCCGCCGTAAAAGCGGCTGCACCGCCATCAGCCAACACGCCGTGACCAAAGCGATCAAGCGCGCTCGCTTTATGGCGCTACTCCCTTATGTGGGTGAGTAGTATATTCATTTCACTGCGTGAGATGCGCGGCGCGAATAGCGCAAAATGGTTTGCACAGTTTGCCCTGTGGTTTATCTTTGTCCAAAGACTTCATATTCCGC
Source organism: Pirellulales bacterium (assembly GCA_033762255.1). Classification (NCBI taxonomy): domain Bacteria; kingdom Pseudomonadati; phylum Planctomycetota; class Planctomycetia; order Pirellulales; species Pirellulales bacterium. The sequence continues at coordinate 5,201 of JANRLT010000055.1, forward strand.
ACACAGAGTGTGCAGAGTACATAACAGACCCACGGCGGGAAGTAGCTTGACCGTGGGTTTTTGTTGCGCTGCTTAAAAATATTTTTTGTAATTAGCTGGCTATTTGGCAAACGATGGTACAACCTGATTCGTGCCCAACCAGGTGAATGTGAACACGTTTAACACCACCCGCCGGGTTGAATTTGCCATGACGGATGCCGCGGGTATCATGCATTTTGCCGCTTTTTTTGAGTTAATGGAGTCGGTCGAACACGAGCTCTTGCGTAGTCTGGGACTCAGTGTTATGCCCCCGGCGGATTCTCCCCCGCCCCATTTGAGCTGGCCGCGGGTTTCGGCAACTTGTGATTTTCGCCAAGCGGTGCGGTTTGAGGACGTCTTGGATATCAAGGCCTGGGTGGCCCGATTAGGCACAAAAAGCATCACCTACGCGTTTGAATTTTTGTGCGGGGAGGCGCTCGTGGCAGAGGGTCAAATTGTGGCGGTTTGTTGCCAAGTTGCACATGGCAAGCTGCTCTCTAGCCAGCCTGTTCCGCAATCGTGGAGTGCTCTTTTGCGGCCTTATGTGCGGGTCTGAGCGCGGTTCTTTCTAGCGAGTGACACATGGCGGGAATAATCTTAACGGATGTCGCCAAGGAATATCCCACCCGCGGGGAGCCGCTGTCCATCTTGCGGGAATTGAATTGGCGGCTGGAGCCGGGGCAAAATGCCGCCATCCTGGGTCCTAGCGGCGCGGGCAAAAGCACGTTGTTGTATTTGCTGGGGACGCTGGAGTCCCCCACCCGCGGTCAAGTGCAAATTTTAGGCAAAGACCCCTCGCAGCTGGACGAGGCGGCCTTGGCCCACTTTCGTAACACGCAAATTGGCTTTGTTTTTCAAGAGCATTATTTGCTGCCCCAATGCTCCGTTCTAGAAAATATCCTTTTGCCCGCCTTGGCTCAGGGAACCGTCACGGATGACCTTGCGCGCCGGGGAAGGGAACTAGCCGAACGGGTCGGATTGACGGACCGGTTGACGCACCGCCCACGGGAACTGTCAGGCGGGGAGCGTCAGCGCGTGGCCATCGCGCGGGCGTTGTTGTTGCGGCCGCGGCTATTATTGGCGGATGAACCGACGGGAAATCTGGATCGCCACACCGCCGCCGCAATCTCGCGCTTGCTGCTGGAATTGCAGGCCGTGGAACAAGCCATGCTGGTGATTGTGACCCACAGCCTGGATTTGGCCCGCTTGTGCCAGCGGCGATACGAACTTAACGATGGACGGTTGCTAGAAATGGGACTGGCGGTGACTACAGAGGAAAATCGCTAAGCAGCGGCCACGGACGCCACATTCTGGTCATGATCCATGAATCGATTAACATTTATCCAACGCTCTTTAGCCTGGAATTGGCGGATGCACTTGGCCGTCGCGCTGGGCGTGGCGGTCGCAGGCGCGGTGTTGACGGGAGCCTTGATCATTGGCCAGTCGCTGCGGGGTAGTTTACGCGATTTGGCGCTGCGCCGACTGGGACCGGTGACGCACGCCCTGGTCGCGCCCCGCTTTTTTCGCCAAGAATTAGCGGCGGAAACCGCCAATTCCGCCCCATTGCGCCCAACGCGGCATCTGTTGCCAGTGATCTTATTGGAAGCCAGCGTCCAATTTACCCCTCCCGCTCCGGCAGAAAAACGCCGCGCCGGCAAAGTCCAAGTGTTGGGAGTGACAAGCGACTTTTGGGGGCAGTTTGGATTACCCGGCGATTTTTCCCCCCCGCGCTTGAACGAAGTCTTGCTCAATCAAGAGTTAGCGGCGGAATTGGGCGTGGTCGCGGGGCAGGAAATTTTACTTCGTTTGCCGCGCCCGGCTGATATTCCGCCCGATAGCCCCTTGGGTCGCAAAACGGCCGCCAGTCTTAGTCGGCAGTTGACCGTCGCCGGGATTTTACCAAATACCGAGCTGGGAGGGTTTTCGCTGCGTCCCAATCAACTGCAGCCCAAAAACGCCTTGGTGGCGCTTGAGACATTGCAGGATTTGTTGGCCCAAGATGGCAAGATCAACGGGCTATTCGTGGTGGACTCTGATATTAAACAGCAAGTTGCCGGGGATAACGGCGGTCCCGTCCTGCGACCGCGGCTGGCGGATTATGGATTGCAATTTCGCAAGCTGGAAAATGGTCCTTGGCAGATCAGTAGCCAAGAGTTGCTCCTGGAAGACGCGATTGTGGAAAAGTTAGATGCTTGGGCTAAAAGGGAATCCCGCGAACCGCAACCCGCCTTGGTCTATCTGGCCAATTGGATTTCGATTGCCGACGATCAGGCTCGCGTGCCGTATTCCACGGTGGCGGGAATCGATTTTGCGCCAGGGCCGCCGCATGGGCCCTGGCGGGACGCGAAGGGAAAGATCGTCCCCCCCCTTTCCGACCGGCAAATCGCGATCAACCAATGGGTGGCGGATGATTTGGCGGCGCAGGGGCATCCTGTCAATCCGGGGGATGCCATCACGTTGACATTTTTTGAGCCGGAAAGCACGCACGGGGAAGTGGCGGAAAAATCACATTCCTTTGAATTAGCCGCCATTTTACCCATGACAGGCCCGGCGGCGGATAAGGAATTAACGCCAGAGTTAAAGGGGATCACCGATCAAGATTCTCTGGCAAATTGGGATCCGCCGTTTCCGTACTTTCCAGAGCGAGTCCGCAGCACCAAGCCCAACGATCAGGATGAACGCTACTGGGATGACTGGCGGGCCACGCCCAAGGCGTTTGTGTCCTTAGCCGCCGCGCAGCGGCTATGGGGCAGCCGGTTTGGCCGAGTCACCACCTGGCGGTTTGCCGCGCGGCCCGGGGAGACCGCCGCAGAATTAGAAGCGGAACTCTTAAAAGTGTTAAGCCCCGTGGATTATGGTCTGGTGTGGCAACCGGTCAGGGATCAAAGCTTGGCCGCCGCGGCGGGAACCACTCCGTTTGATGGGTTGTTTTTTGGATTTAGTCTGTTTTTGATTCTGGCCGCGATCTTACTGATTAGCCTGTTGTTTCGCCTGGGCTTGGATTTACGCGGGCGGGAAATGGGAATGCAACTGGCCTTGGGCTTTACACCGGCGCAAGTCAGAAACAGCCTGCTGGCCGAAGGCTCTGTGATTGCCGCGCTGGGGGCCGCATTGGGCGTGTTGGGGGGAATCTTGTATGCCCAAGTGATGATCTATGGCTTGCGCACGTGGTGGCTGGCGGCGGTGGTCACCCCCTTTATTCGGTTGTATGCTCCTCCGGCAACATTAGTGAGCGGGTTTTTGGTGACCTTTGGGGTGGCGATGGTTACGATTTGGTGGTCCCTGCGGCACATTGGCAAATCTCCGGCGCGACAATTACTGACCGGGCAAACCCTGGAACAGCCCGGCAATGTGCGTCGCGCGGGTTATATGCGGGCGGTCGCGGGATGGGGCGCGTTGGCGGGGGCAGTGGGACTAATTGCGTGGGGAACACAACTTTCCGGTGAAGCCCGGGCAGGCACGTTTTTTGGATCGGGGGCGCTTTTATTAATCGCGGGAATGACCGCCCTGTATGGCTTGTATCGCGGTCAAGCGGAATCAACATCCCTGGGCGTGACCAACCTGGCCACGCTGGCCTGGAGCAACGCCAGTCGTGCCGCCGGCCGCAGCACCTTGACCGTGGGGCTAATGGCGGGAGCGGTCTTTTTAATTGTGGCAATCAGCGCTTTTCATTTAACGCCTCCCCCTAGCGGCAAGGATAAATATGAGGGGGATGGGGGTTTTATGTTTATTGCCGAAAGCGATGTTCCGCTCTATGCCAATCTGGCCCTATCCACCGACCGGCTGGCAAAATTGGGCTTTGCCGAGCCTGATCCACAAACGCCCCCCAGCGAATGGGAGCCCGCACAACGGGCCGAGTTCTTTGCCGAGCGGGCGGATATTTTTCCCTGCCGGGTGCGCAGCGGCGAAGACGCGAGCTGCCGTAATTTGTACAAAACCCGCCAACCCCGCGTGGTGGGGATTGGCCCACGCTTACAAGCGCGTGGTGGTTTTGCCTGGGGAGCCTTGCCTGCGGATATGTCCCCGGCGGAAGCGGAAAACCCCTGGTTACTGTTAAACAGAAAAGTTGTCCTGAGCGGTGTGGGCTCCGATGCCAAGCATGTCATTCCCGTGATCCTGGACCAAAATACCGCGATGTACAGTTTGCAATTGTATGGCGGGGTGGGAGAGCAATTTACGGTCAATGATCCCACCGCCGGGCTAGTTGTTTATAAAGTGGTGGCCCTCCTAAAAAACAGCCTGTGGCAGGGGGATTTGTTGATTTCAGAGCAATCCTTTCGCCGGTTGTTTCCCGAAGTCAGCGGATACCGCCTCTTTTTGGCGGCACCCGCAGTGGGTGACGACCCCGCCGTGGTCAAAAGCGCATGGGAGGAGACCTTGGGGGATTATGGATTCTTATTGGAATCGACGCGCACCCGGCTAGAAAATTTTATGGCGGTGCAAAATACCTATTTGGGAACGTTTCAGACCTTGGGGGGGTTGGGGCTGTTGCTGGGGACTGTTGGGTTGGCCGTGGTGCAACTGCGCAATGTGGTTGAGCGCCGAGGAGAATTAGCCCTGATGCAGGCGATTGGTTTTTCGCGGGGACGGCTGTTGCGCCTGTTAAGCGGTGAAAATGGCGCGCTATTACTTTGCGGGTTGATCTTAGGTGGGGGGGCGGCCCTGGTCGCTATCGTGCCCCAACTATGGAGCGACCAAGCGGCTGTTCCCTGGCAAATGATAATAGGGATCTTGACGCTCTTTTTGACAGTGGGGTTGGGAGCGGGCTGGTTGGCGGCGCGAAGCGTGTTCAAAGAAAGCGCTGTCCGGGCCATCCGCGGGGGAACGTTATAACGTTATGCCATTACCCTGCAAGATCCCCACGTTCCTCAAAAGGACCCACTGAGGGAATAATTGAGATTTATATTAGAATTTGATGCGATCATCCGCAAAAAAGCCCTGAATATCGAATTTACCCCCGGGCTGTTATTGTCGTGAATTTCTCCTATTTGTAGAATCTGGGTGAAATGGGCCGTCTTTTCAGGGGAGGCGGCTTATTCAGGGAGTGACTATGCCAAGCCGTATCTACGGGCTGAGGAATGCGCTGCGCGCGTTTATCAAAGCATTGTGGAACACATCTTTTCAAAATTCCGCTAGCATTCGTCGCGCGGAAGCCACAACGTTAAGGAGGGGAGAGCAACTAGAGCCACGCTGGCAATGCAGTGCTACGGCACAGCTAATTGGCTCGGACTTTTTTGTACGCGGGGATAATTATGGAAACACCATGAACCTGGCCCTTGAGCAACGCAATGGCCGGGATTACTTGGTCGCCCGTGATGCGTTTAACACCATCATTTCTGGTACCCAGGCGGAGGCCAGCCTGGTCAAGCGTATCCAAGTCCTAGGCGGGTCGGGTAAAGACACCATTCACCTGGGAACGCTAGATCTAAAAAAGCTGCCCAACCTGCGGGAAGTGCATTTATATGGCAGCGGCGGGAACGACGCCATTACCGGTAGTCGCGGCAGCGATTTTATCTATGCTGGCGACGGGGACGATGTGGTGAATTCCGGCAATGGAATGACGTATCAGGGTTTCCAGCCGCATGATGTGATCTATGGCGACGCCGGCAACGACGACATCTTTGGCAATGACGGCTACTATGGCAAATTTACCTTTTATGGCGGCACGGGTAACGACCGCATGTGGGGTAATTACCAGGATGATTTGTTTTATGGCGATTTGGGGAATGACATTATGTATCCCGCCGGGGGAAATGACATCCTGGAAGGGGGACTGGGGGATGATCAGTATTACTATTCCTCCGGCGCGATGAATAAAGATATGGTCCTGGACATTGGCGGTACGGATTTTTTGGTGATTAGCGGCTTTACCAAGGGGATGGGCGTTGATTTACGCAAATGGGGAACGGATCCTAGCCAATCACTCACCACGGATTTTGATCCCGCCACCAACGATTGCATCTTTTTGCAGGTCTTGCAAAACTCCATCGAAAATATTGTGGGGACCAACTATGAAGATATCCTCATCGGCAAAGAATTGTCGAATTATATTCAAGATGAAGGGTGGAATTACCAATTGCTAGGATTGGGGGGGAGCGAT
>JANRLT010000056.1 GCA_033762255.1 Pirellulales bacterium
TCCCCGGACATGTCGAAACGCTGGCCGAGGTTACCGACCCGGAAGAAGTCGATCGACTGACGGGCATCTGCTATCAGACGCATCCGTACAGTGCCACCCGCAACTTCCAGCAGACGATGCAGCAGTTTACCAGCGAGAAACCGGCGCCGCGTCGCTCGGCCAAGTCTGCCTCCGACAAACTCGATCTGTCGATCTTCGACAGCCTGGCAAGCAGTTCGGCCAAACATGCCTGACCGAAATGACTCGATCCCTGCAAACCACCGTCGCTGCAAGACTGACCGCCGGCCTTCTGGTCGCTGCGGTCGTCGCGTTTGGCACGACGGCAGTTGCGCAGGAGCCGGCCAATCAGCCCGGCACGCTCGAACTTGGTAGTAACCTGCTGGGCGGAGGTCCCGAGAAGTGGACCAGCCCGGAAGGCCTGTCTTCTGCCTTGCAGGTCATGCTGCTGTTGACCGTGCTCAGCCTGGCTCCGGCGGTGCTGCTGATGACGACCTGCTTTGTGCGAATCATTGTCGTATTGGGGCTGCTGCGCCAGGCGCTAGGGACCCAGCAGTTGCCACCGGGTCAGGTGTTAACTTCGATCTCGCTCTTTTTGACGCTGCTGGTTATGACACCGGTCTGGAAGGAGGCCTATGATCAGGGAATTGCCCCCTATACCAATAAGCAAATTGGCCTGGAAGAAGCCTGGACGCGGGGCTCCGCGCCGTTACGAAGATTCATGAGCGCGCAAATTGAGCAAGCGGGAAACCGAGACACGATTTGGCTCTTGTACAAGTACCAAGGAGAGCAGTTGCAAATTGAACCGCAAACCTACGACGATGTGCCGCTGCAGATTCTGTTACCCGCCTACATGCTGAGCGAACTCAAAGTGGCCTTTTTGATCGGCTTCCAGATTTACTTGCCGTTTTTGGTGTTGGATATCGTAATCGCGACGGTGACGATCTCGATGGGGATGATGATGTTGCCGCCGGTGCTGATCTCCCTGCCGTTTAAGCTGCTATTGTTTGTGCTGGTCGATGGCTGGCACCTGGTGGTCGAAATGCTGCTCAACAGCGTGCGCGCGGGGGGGATGGGTAGTGGGTAGTGGGTAGTGGATAGTGGGGAGACGGAACAGGAAGTGAGTCGTGTGCCGTAGTCGTTTCAGCGAGAACGTTTTCCCCATTTTGTAATTCATCATTCTTAATTCTTAATTTTTAATTCTTATTTAATCACCATGGACCCCCAAGACGCGATTGATCTGGCCCGCGAAGCGATCTTGATGAGTTTGCTCGTGTGCGCGCCGGTCTTGGTGGCGGGCACGCTGGTGGGTTTGATCGTGGGCCTCTTGCAGGCATTGACCCAAATCCAGGAACAAACGGTCGCGTTTGTGCCCAAGTTTTTGGCCATGGTGCTGGTCCTGAGTCTGACCATGCCTTGGCTGATTTCGCAAATGGTGCAATACACCCAGGAGGTCTTTCAGACCGCTGGCAGCGTGCCATTTTCTCAATAGTGTTCCCGCGAACATTCATAACCTCATGTATTAGCATTCTTCGTTCACCATTCTTCATTCTTAGTTTATTCCATGCTTACCCTACTCACCCAAGAACTGGTCGTGACTTGCACGCTAGTCCTGGCGCGGGTGGGGGGGCTGATCGCCGCGGCGCCCCTGTGGAGTTCGCTGCAAATACCCTTAAACGCGCGGGCGTTGTTGGTTGTTATGTTGACCGCCCTGGTTGCTCCGCTGCAATGGGGACGGTTGGCCGCGCTTCCCGGCAGCCCGCTCGAGTATGGGCTGCAACTGGCCGGAGAGTCGCTGTTGGGGATCAGCCTGGGATTGGGCGTAATGATTTCGCTGGGGGGGATTCAAATCGCCGGGCAAATCGCCGGTCAACTCAGCGGGATGTCGCTGGCGGATGTGTTTAACCCCACGTTTGATAGTGACGTGCCGCTCTTTTCGCATTTGCTCTCGCTGCTTTTGACCACGATTTTTTTGCTGATTGGCGGGCATCAGGCATTGCTGGGGGGGCTGCTGCACACGTTTGAATCACTTCCCGTGGGATCGACCTTGGCGGCGGATGCGCTGGGGACCAGCTCGATCGGCCCGCTGCTCGTGACGATTCTTAGCGAAAGCATGGTCATGGGGATTCGCGTGGCTGCCCCGGTCATGGCCGCTCTGCTGCTCACCACCGTGCTGCTGGGCCTGATCGGCCGGACGCTGCCGCAACTCAATATTATGTCCCTGGGCTTTGGCCTGAATTGCCTGATTACGCTGGGAGCGTTGATTCTCAGTTTTGGAACCATTAGCACCTTGTTTGAAGAGAGTTTGCCGGAAACCATCCAGCGCACTGTTGAGGCGCTGGAGAGTAATTAAGCAATTATGAATGAAAAATTAAGAATTGCAGATTTGAGATTTGAAATTTGAGATTGCACCCTCCCCAGCACCACAGCACCCCCGCTCCACAGCACAATAGTCCTGTCCGGCGGACGGGGACCTACTACCCCCTAACCCCTTCCCATGGCTGACGGTGAAAAGTCCCAGGATCCGACACCCCATCGCCGCGAGCAAGCGCGCGAGGAGGGGCAGGTCGTCCACAGCCAGGACCTGGCCGCGGCGGTGCTCTTACTTATCGCGCTGGTTGTCTTACTCAATCTTGGTTCGTGGATCGTCCAATTTTTCCTGGGTCTGGGAGAAGAACATTGGGGAGGTTCGGCCTGGATCGCGCTGGACCCCGATACTTTTGTCAATCATTGGTGGCAGGTATTGGCCGGATTAGCGCGGGCGCTGGTCCCTCTTTTGGGCATTTTATTTTTGGCCGGAATCCTTGTTCATTTATTTCAGGTGGGAATTCTCTTTCTGCCGGATAAGCTGCTGCCGGACTTTAGCCGGATCAATCCGCTGGAGGGATTTGGGCGGTTGTTTTCCTGGCAAAGCGTGGTCACGGTCGCGCTGGGGCTATTTAAAATTGGCGTGGTGGGGACGGTGGCGTATGTGACGTTTCGCAGCCAAGAGACCGCCATGCTGAATCTGGCGGGGCGCGATATCCCCGAAATCGCGTTGTTCTTGGTGGAGACGGTGCTTTGGACCTGTATCAAGGTGACCGCCGCGCTCGTGATCTTGGCGATGTTGGACTATTTTTATCAGTATTGGCGGCACGAGCAAAACTTAAAAATGTCTCCCGATGAAATTCGCGAGGAGATGAAAAACCAGCAGGGGGATCCGCAAACGATTGCCCGGCGGCGGCAAATTCAACGGCAGTTGGCGGCTAGTCGGCTGAAGTCCGCCGTGCCCAAGGCGGACGTGGTTATCACCAACCCCACCGAGTTGGCGATTGCCATTCAGTACGATGCGACCACCATGCATGCGCCTATCGTCGTCGCCAAAGGGGCCGGCGTGGTCGCACAGCGTATTCGCAAACTGGCCCTAGAGCATGGCATCCCGGTGATAGAGAAAAAACCGCTCGCCCAGGCGTTGTTTAAGGAAGTCGACCTGAACCATCCGATCCCGGACAAGATGTACGCGGCGGTGGCCGAAATCCTCGCTTATGTGTATCAATTGAAAGGGAAGAACATGCCGGAGAAATAAGTTGGCGGCAAAGAGTTGCGGCAATTTATGTTAACCACAAAAATAGCAGGCAAGGCAAAAATCAATTTGTTATAACCGTTAATAAACCATATTCCTTTTTTGTACTTCTTGCTATTCTTGCGGCTCCACTTTCTTTCTTGCGGCGATACTATGTTTACAATTCTTCCCGCCACGCCCGTGGATGTGTCGGTGCTTTTGACGCTGATTCGGGAATTGGCCCAATACGAGCAACTCGCCCACACCGTCACGGCGACCGAGAAGGACCTGCGGGCGGCGCTCTTTGGCCCGGATCCCGTGGCGGCGGCACTGGTCGCTCGATTATCCCCTGGCAATTCCCCCATGACCGATCAGACCATGGCGGACTCTCCCGCCAGCCCGCCACCGGACTCTCCATTGGCGGTGGCGACCAACCCGGATGCCATTGTGGCGGGGTTTGCCTTGTATTATCGGTCGTTTTCCACCTTTGTGGGGAGGGCGGGAATCTACCTAGAGGATATTTACGTCCGCCCCGTGTTTCGGCGGCATGGGCTGGGGAAGCAGCTTTTTACCAGGGTCGCCCAAATCGCTGTCACCCAGCAGGCTGGCCGGATGGAATGGGCGGTGCTGAATTGGAACCAGCCCGCCCGGGCGTTCTATGAATCGCTGGGGGCAGTGCCAATGAAAGAGTGGACCACGATGCGACTGAGCGGGGAGGAGTTGCGCAGGGTGGGGGGGAGCGAATAAAGCTTGTAAATAAACAATGAAATTCATTTTTCGCAGTATGAGGATTATGGCTTTATTAACTGCGGACCAAAGGCCCGACCCATCCCAGCCTAGGGCAAGCGCAGCGTCGTCCTAGGATTAGATGAGAATCAAAATTGACTGGGCCAACGGTCCGATTCATTTGCGGAGATTGGCATCGACTAGGGAAAACCTAGTCAACGTCCAATAGTCCCATTCCTAACACTCGCTCGCATACCCAAACTTTTTCATCCACTCGCCCCAGGCGGTGGTGATTTTTTCCCGCAGTTCCGGGCTGGTTTGCAGTTGATTGGTTTTATAATCTTTTTGGGTTTCCAGGTACGCCGCCACCGCCGGACGGACCGCCGCAAAGTCCCCCAACTGTAATTCGCGATACAGCGTCTCCAGAGTCGCCAACGGATTTGCCACTAGGTCCTCGTACTTTACCTCGTAGAACTGCGCCGCCGGCACGAGCGTCCGATCCGCGTCAAACGCGGCGTACATCCGTGTAAAATTTGCCAGGATCGACTCTTCCAACCCTTCGTTTCTGGCAATTTGCAATCCTTGAATCCCCGCGAGCGACTTCCACAATCGGACCGTGGAGGGAAACACGGCCAGCGGATCACGGACAATATGGATAAACTTGGCCCGCGGAAATAATTCCAAGAGGGTCCGCATCCGCGCGGTATGCGGTGGAGATTTGAGCACCAGCGGTTTGCGCTGTTTTGTCGCCACCCGGCGTAAAAACCAGACCAGGCCCCCCTTCCAGCCAGCGAGTTGCGCTGGCGTTAACCCCCGCAGATCCAAAAAATCCTCTGCATAGCTCGGTTCGTTGGGAAACGCCATTTGAATATAGGGTGATCCCACGCCCAAGTTGCACAGGGCAAATTCGTCTTCCTGCGGATGGTCCCAACCCGCCGCCATGTTGTCCATCGGACGTTTCTTGGGCAAAAAGATTTTTAGTAGGGGCGTGGCCCATTCCGTCAGTAAAAAATGCGCTGGGGCAAAACACTCATACGTGGTGGGATAGCCAAACCGTTTGTCCTGAACCAATAACTCGTGCAGATGCGTCGTGCCGCTGCGCCAATGACCCAGGATAAAGATTGGCTCATGCGCGTGGGGATCGGCGGCGCCATCGGCAAAGACGCGCGGCCAAATCAGCCCCAACAACCACTGCATCCCTCCCAACAGCGAATTGATCGCGGCCAAAATGGTGATCGCCACCGCCATGGGCCAGCGCTGCCAATGAATCCGCAACCCATGCCGAAAAATCAATCGCAGCCACACGCCCAGGGTCATCCCATGCCAAAAGCGCGGACACCACAGGGGATAGGGATGAAAGGCGGGTTCGGGGTTGGCAGGGGGCAAAGAGGTTCCCTTTGCGCCCGCGCGGGAATCGGAGCGGGATGAGTGTGGCCCGCCCCCGGCCGTCGCGGTGGAGGGGGGACTGGGATTTGCGGGGACCGGGGAAGTGGCAAGATCGGACATAAGCAAATGTCTAGAAGCGTTTCGGAAGGCAAGCAGACTCCAATTCAACCGCCGATATGCTGCATCGTAATCCTTGGCCTGATTTGGGAATAGCGCAAAATCCCCCCTCGTTGGCAACCCTTTTTTCATCTCCACCTCGTGGTTGTTTTTTGATCCAATTGTCCAAAATAACCCACCTGCGGATGATTCAGGGGGCATTTTTAGGCGAAAAAAGCCAAATTTTAACCCAAAAACGTAATTTCTTGCTTTCTCGCGGCTGACCAATTACCATAAAGAGACGTCGCATTGGCCATTCGGCCCCAGCGGAATGATTGGCGGACGTGACGCTTTTCTTATCAAGGAACAGGCATCGGCTAACCGCGCTTTGCGGTTGACCAGTTGCGCTGATTAACTGGTTGCATTTTGGGAGACTCCGGATATGAGCTTGACCATGCGCGGGTTGCTCGTGGTGTGTGGGTTGTGGGTATTTGGTCTGTCGCCGGCGTTGTCTTATGGCCAAATGCCCGGCATGCCCGCCAGTCCTGAAGGCCTGGGGGGGCCTAGCCTTACCGGGGCCGGTGTCGTCGTTGATGCCGATGGCGTGTTGCGGATGCAACAAAACCCGGACAAGACCGGCACGCTGACGCGTCAGCGGATGCAAGCCGCCAAGGCCGCGCTTGATCCCAAAGTGGCCAAGAAATCTCCCCTGCGCAAGATTTCACTGAATCGACTAGAGGCCGCCCTCAAAGCTCGCTTGGACAATGGCCAAAAGCCGACCGAGGACATGCAGTTCCTGGCCGGTCTAACGCGCGTCCAATATGTGTTCTTTATTCCCGAAACCAACGATGTCATCCTGGCCGGTCCCGCCGAAGGCTATGTTACTAATCTGGTTGGCCGCACCCAGGGGCTGGAATCTGGCCGCCCCGTGCTGCAGTTGGAAGACCTGGTCGTGGCCCTGCGGGCGTTTTTTAACGATCATAACAATCCCGCGCCGCTGATTGGTTGCTCCATCGACCCCACCAAAGAAGGTCTGGCCAATATGCAGGCGTTCTTGCGAAATATGGGCTCCCGCGCGACCCCAAACCAAACGCAATTCATCACGAATGGCCTCAAGGAAAGCTTGGGTCTGCAAGTGGTCAAACTGGTCGGCATTCCCGCTAAGTCGCATTTTGCCCAAGTGTTGGTCGAGGCGGACTATCGCATGAAACTTCTGGGCATCGGCCTGGAACCGATCCCAGTCAAGGGGATGCAAAGCTACGCCGCCCGGGCAAATCCGGCCGCTATTTCCAAGAACGCCCTGGCCCGCTGGTACTTTGTGCCCGATTATCAATGTGTCAAAGTGGCCGAGGACGATTTGGCGATGGAGTTGGTGGGGGACGGTGTTAAGTTGGTGGGAGCGGATGAGTTGGTACAGGCGGATGGCACGCGGGCCAAATCTGCCGCGGTCGATCTGGCCAGCAAAGGTTTTACCACGGACTTTACCAAGAATTACGCCAAGATCGCCAATCAAATCAGTGTTTATTGGCAGATGCGGAACTTGATCGATCTGACGGTGGCGGTGGCCTTTATTAAGGATCGCGGCTATGCTGAAAAGGCTGGCTGGAATATGAGCACCTTCCTCAGCGAAAAAGATTACTCCGTCGAGACCCAAAATGTTCCCGCCCAAGTTGAAACCGCGGTGGCGGCGTTTTGGAAAGGGAACCGCCTGGTCACGCCAATCGGCGGCGGGGTGCACATTGAACCAGCCGAGGCGATCAAAAGCGCCAACATGCAAAACGACAAGGACGGGACCGTCGCCAAAGCGCGGGAATCCATTAATGTCAAAGATCTCCCCGCTGATCAGTGGTGGTGGGACTAAATTTTAGGGGTGAGAGCTTTCTCTGTGAGTTTAACCGCGGGGCGGGCCTAGGCCCGCCCCGTTTTTCTTTTATACCTTTTTTTGTTCTGTATCCTTTGGCACGCTTGTCGCTCATCCTGGCCGGGGTGTTGGTGGTGCTGGTGCCTCTTGTCCCCTTTCTTTTGTGGGATGACGCGCTTACCGCTTGGTGGCAAAACATGGCCAATAGGCCCGTGGGAGACGGATATTTTGCCGGCGCGGCGTTTTTAGCCCTGGCCGCCGATATCGCGCTCCCCATTCCCAGCAGTCTGGTCGGTACGGCGGCGGGGACGCGGCTTTTCTGGCCAGTCGCGGTGGCTGTCATTTGGACCGGACTCACGCTGGGGGCATTGGCTGGTTTTTTCCTGGCCCGGTGGTGGGGCGCTGCACTGGTTATGCGACTTTGCTCTCCAGCGGATCAAGCACGCCTGACGCAGCTTGTCAAAAAGAACGGCGTTTGGGCGTTGATACTCACCCGCCCGCTACCAATCTTGGCCGAGGCCACCATACTCATCTGCGGCGCCGCGCGTTTGCCCTGGCGGCAGTTTCTATGGCCAATCCTGTGGAGCCACTTAGGCCTGGCGATAGTCTATGCCACACTGGGGACCGTGGGGGCCAGTCTGCGCCTGGACTGGCTGGCGCTGGTGGCTTCTGTCATATTGCCCCTGTTGGCGACATATCTCGCGCGGCGATATTGGCAGGTAGCACCTGATACTACTATCTCATATCCTGAAAATTAACACGTTTTTCCCGAAAGATTTTCTATCGTGGAAATTTTGCTAATCTGAAATTGCAATCTCAAAATCAAAAATCAAAACTTGAAGTTTAAGTCTTTGATACTCGCCCACTTCACACCTATATTCCCCATGCAACTCGAGACCCTCTTTGATCCCGCTCCCGAACTGCTGGATATCCAGACCAAGGCCGCCGGTCCGCTGGGGGCTTTGCCCCTCACGGACGCCATGCTTCGCCAATGGGCCAGCGGTGACCTGTTTGGCCTGTCCCAAAACGCGGGGATGGGATGGCCTGTGGCGGAAATGCTCGGCCCGCAATATTTGATCCTTAGCACCGCGGGAGGGGTCCGCGCGCCGGATGGCACGCCCATTGCGCTGGGCTTTCATACGGGCCATTGGGAGGTCGGTCTGCTGGTGCAGGCGGCGGCGCGGACACTCAAATCGCTAGGGGGCGTGCCGTTTGCCGCGGCGGTGTCCGATCCCTGCGATGGGCGGACACAGGGGACCACCGGCATGTTTGACAGCCTGCCCTATCGCAATGACGCGGCGATAGTCCTGCGGCGGCTGATCCGTTCCCTGCCGCAACGCCGGGGCGTGCTGGGCGTGGCGACCTGCGACAAAGGGCTGCCCGCAATGCTAATGGCCCTGGCGGGAAGTGGCAACGTGCCGACGGTGTTGGTGCCGGGCGGGGTGACTTTGCCCCCGGAAACCGGCGAGGACGCGGCCAAAATTCAATCTATCGCGGCTCGTTATGTGCATGGGCAGGTCACCCTGGAAGAAGCGGCCGACTTGGGCTGTCGGGCCTGCGCCAGTCCTGGCGGAGGCTGCCAATTTCTGGGCACCGCCGCCACCTCCCAGGTTGTGGCCGAAGCCCTGGGCCTGACCGTTCCCCATGCGGCCCTAGCCCCCAGCGGACAGCCCCTGTGGGTGGAACTGGCCCGCGCCAGCGGGCGGGCGTTGCATCATTTGCAAGAAACCGGCCGCACCACGCGGGAAATCGTGACGCAGGACGCCATCCACAACGCCATGGTGGTGCATGCGGCCTTTGGAGGTTCGACAAACCTCCTCATCCATATTCCGGCCATTGCCCACGCGGCGGGATTGGACCGGCCCACGGCGGCGGATTGGTCGCGGATCAACCGCAGCGTGCCGCGATTGGTGGACGCCCTACCAAATGGTCCCGTGGGGCATCCCACGATCCAGGTTTATTTAGCGGGAGGTGTTCCCGAAGTGATGCTGCACCTGCGCGAATTGGGGTTGTTAAAACTGGACGCGCTCACCGTGGCAGGTCAAACCCTGGGCGTGGTTTTGGAAGGGTGGCAAGATTCCGCGCGGCGGGCCAAATTGCGGCAGTTGCTGCGGGAGCGGGACGGCATCGACGCCGAGCAAGTGATCCTCTCGCCCACGCGTGCCCGCGCGCGGGGCCTGACCAGCACGGTCAGCTTTTTACATGGAAACCTCGCGCCGGAGGGGGCGATCATCAAAAGCACCTCGATCGATCCCAGTGTGCTTGATAGCGACGGCCACTATCGCAAGATCGGTCCAGCCCGCGTGTTTTATACAGAACGCGCGGCAATGGCGGCGATCAAGGGGCAATCCCAGCCGCCGCTGCAACCGGGGGACGTGCTGGTTCTATGCGGTCGCGGGCCGATGGGGAGCGGCATGGAGGAAATCGCGCAAATCACAATCGCGCTCAAACATCTTCCCTGGGGAAAAGAGGTGGCCGTGATTACCGACGCGCGCTTCTCGGGTGTCAGCACCGGAGCGTGTATCGGCCACGTGGGGCCAGAGGCGCTGGCCGGCGGACCCATTGGCAAAGTGCGCGAAGGAGACCTCGTGCGGATCGAGATTGATCGGGCGGAACTAACCGGCACCGTTGATCTGGTGGGGGTGTGTCGGCCTGAAACAAATGAGCGGCAAGTCATTGGACCAGACTGGGGAACGGCGGAATTAGCGGCACGAACCTTGCCCGCGCAGTTGCGGCCGGATGCGAATTTGCCGGACGATACGCGCCTGTGGGCGGCGTTGCAGGCCGCCAGCGGCGGCACCTGGGGAGGGTGCGTGTACGATGTGGAGCGGATTTTGGAGAGGTTTAAATAATTTTTGTAATAATATTTATTGACAACTCTTAAACGAGTATGATTGGCCCCCTCTGCAACAAGCATTTTGCCCTTTTATGCTTAAAAAACTATACTACTATCATGACCACAATCGACATTACCGCTTTGGCCGCTGACCCCCTCTCTTTTCTAGCACGGGTGGACGCGGGGGAAACTCTGCGCATTGCCCGTGGCACACAGGTTATTGCCGAGATTCAACCCCCCGGGAGTCAAACAACGCAAATTCAACCCCCCCAACCGGTTTTGTCAAACGCGGCGCTCGATCCGCTCACGCTTCCCAACGAGGAAACCTTTTTGGCGGAGTTGCGCCGCCCCCGCACGCCAGAGGAACTGGCTGGCCCTCCCCGCCCGTTTGGGTTGTGTAAGGGTTTATTTGAAGTGCCGGATGATTTTGACGACCCCTTACCCGAAGACATTTTACGTGAATTTGAGGGGACATGAATCTCTTATTTGCCTGACTGTTATCCTGAAGAAGTGTTAGAAAGTAATAGAGAGAATGAAAAATTATCTCGGGCCGTTGGCCCTAATAACTTATAAGCCCTAATAACTTATAAGCTGGTTAAAGTTCCTATGGCGACGCTGCGCTTGCCATAGGCTGGGATAGGTCGGGCCTGTGGACCGCAATCGTCAATAAACTTAACGAGCATCACAAATGACAATCATTAATACACTTACAACAAAGTAGTGCTATAATTCCCCCCTCGTCAAATGCGGCTCCCACTGTTTATAATAAGCTTGGTTATTAATCCCGTTTGCCTTTCCACTTTCTGGCATCCCCCACCTATGGAACGTGACTATCTCGACCGTGCCGCCGCTATCCAGGCCCGCTTAACGCAGCTGCGGGACTCTCTTTGACTATGATAGCAAATCAGACAAAGTCCACGCCCTGGAAGCGCGCATGGGTGAGCCGGATTTTTGGAACAACCCCGAAAAAGCCCAGGAACTCATCGCCCAGGTCAAATCGCTCAAGGTCCTGACCCAACCGATCGCGGATTTAGCATCTTCCCTGGCCGAGATTGACACCTATTTGGAAATGGGGGATGACGATCCCGCGCTGTTGCCCGAACTGCGCACTTTGCTGGACCAAACCGAAGCCCGTCTGGCCGAAATCGAACTCAAGGCTCTCCTGAGCGGGCCGCATGATCAGGCGAGCGCCATTCTTAGCTTTAACGCCAAGGATGGCGGCACCGACGCCAACGATTGGGCCGAAATGCTGTTGCGAATGTATATCAACTGGGCCCAAAAGAACGGCTACTCCATCGAAATTTTGGATCGCATCGACGACGCCGTGGCCGGCATCCAAAGCGCCAGCATCGCCGTGCGGGGGCCTTTGGCCTATGGCTACCTTAAGGGGGAAACCGGCGTCCATCGGTTGATTCGCATTAGCCCCTTCAATTCCGAAGGCAAACGCATGACCAGCTTTGCCGCCGTGGATGTGACGCCCGATATCGAAAACGATAAAACCATCGATATCAAGCCCGACGACATTCGCGAGGATACCTACTGTGCCAGCGGCCCCGGCGGCCAGCATGTGAACAAAACCGAAAGCGCGGTTCGGCTGACGCACTTGCCCACGGGCCTGGTCGCGGCTTGTCAAAGCGAACGGAGTCAACATTCCAACCGGGCCAAGGCTTACAAAATGTTGCGTGCGAAACTGGCCCGCCTCGAGGAGGAACAGCGGGAGGCGGAAGTCGCCGCCAAGTACAAAACCATGGCCAAAACCGGGTTTGGGGCGCAAATTCGCAGCTACTTTCAGCATCCCGACCAGCGGATCAAGGACACCCGCACCGGCTTTGCCATGAACAACTTTCAAACCGTGCTGGATGGCAACATCCAGGGCTTTATGGACGCCTATCTCCGTTGGAAAGCCAGCGACCAGGTCGCCGCCGGTGATGACTAATCGGCCTCTCCACTACCCACTACCCACTACCCACTACCCACTCTTCACCCCTCCCCACACCCTTGGCAACCTTGGAATGCGGCTTGTTACGGCTCCGCTTTGTGCGGCAGGCCGACCGAATTGGTCAGTGGATAGACTTTCGTACGTCGACGGACGCTCCCTGGAGCGAACTGGCTCATTCGATCGAAGGGACTGCTGACCAGATCTGGCCTCCCAGCCCCCCTTGGCAGCATTTACACCTGGAAAATCGCCCCGCCGGCACAGTGGCCCTACTTTTGGGCATGTCGGGGCAGGCCCATTGGTCGGGAAGTATCCAGGCCACGGCGGACGGCATCTTGTGGGAAATAGCGTGTCGGACCCCCGGCCCGGCGGAATTCCTGGGAAATACGTGGAATAGTCACGCTGACGGACAGAAAATTCCTGCTTGGCGGGTGCTGGAGCACCAGCATACGCTCACTTATGTAAAAGAACGGATCGTCATCCAGGCCAGCCCGGTGGCGGCCAACTTTCCTCAGACAGTGATCTGGAGTTTTATGTTATCGCTGACTTAAAAGCCGGGAAAAATCCCGTTAGGTCCGCTCAGGCTGATAAAATTTACCCCGGAACAAGGCTGCTTTTACAGATAAACGATATTCTCAAGATGCAAGTTTTGCCGTGTTTCCACCGGAAATCATCAGAAAGCCCGCTCCTCCGCTGGGAAATTTGGGCAATAACGCTAAAATCAGCAACAGTCGTGTCCGCCCGGTAAAGCATATTTGCATAGGTTTTGTATTCTCCCCATACCCCCAGGTTTGCCAGCATGACGCTGCCCTGCAATCGCCGTTTTTTTAGTTTGAGTCGCGGATCGTTGTCCTATGCAGCGCAATTAGCGGCACTGTGGTGCTGGGGCCATATGCTCCCCCCCTGCCACGGTCAACTGCTTAGCCCTCCCCCCGATCCGGCCGTGCGCGAGCAGGCGTTCGCCGAATTATCCCGCGAGGTCGAACAGCTGGAGCAGTTCAATCGCGTGGTAAAAAAATGCGTGGCGTTGGTGCGCCCCTCGGTTGTCCATATTGACGCCGACAAGGTTGATTCCGGCGGCAACGTGCGGCGCGGAATCGAGGAAGCGGGATCCGGCTCGATTGTCGAGCTGGAAAATAAACTCTGTGTGATTACCAACCGACATGTCGTGATCGAGTCCAGTGTCAGTAATATTCGCATCAAGCTGCAAGATGGCCGCATCATCAATCCCCGCACGATGTGGTCCGATTCGGGCACTGATATTGCCGTCTTGGAATTAAGCGAATCAGACATTGTCCCCGCCCGCTTTGGCGATAGCGATAAGATCGAAACAGCGGACTTTGTCATCGCCGTCGGCAGCCCTTTTGGACTGGCCCAATCAGTCACCTTGGGGATCATTAGCGCCAAGGGTCGCCGCGATTTGGAGCTAAATTCCGAAGTTGACATTCAGGACTTTTTGCAGACCGACGCCGCCATCAATCCCGGCAATTCCGGCGGACCGCTGGTCAATCTGCGCGGCGAGATTATCGGCATGAACACCGCCATCGCCAGCCAATCCGGCGGCGGAGAGGGGATCGGTTTTGCCATTCCCAGCAATATCGTCCAAAATGTCGCCCGGCAACTGGTCCGCGATGGCGCAGTCACCCGCGCGTACCTAGGCGTAACCCTCGACCATAAATTTTCGCAATCCATCGCGCAGCGACTGGGCCTGCCGCGACAAATGGGGGCCCGCGTGCTGGGGGTGACGGCCAAATCCCCCGCCGAAGAGGCCAAGCTGCAACCAGACGATGTAATTTTAGAGTTTAATGGCATACCCATCGATAATGACACGCATCTGGTTAGCCTGATTGGCCTGATGGAAGTGGGGAAGGAATTTCCCATGAAGCTATACCGCGATAAAAGCCTGATGTCCCTGCAGGTCAAGGTGGCCGCCCGGGCAAAATTTGAACAACCCCGGCGGTAGCGTTGAGATTCATGGAACCTGTAATTTCAAATTTGAAATTTGGACATCAAATCTCAAATCTGTGATTTGAAATCTGAGATATGTGATCTAATAACAACTCCTGCCCAGACAATTCACCGTCGCTATGCCGTATGCCCAACTTGTACTTTTCTCCACCCAATTCGTAATTGTCTCCGCCCCATTCGTTTTTTATTTTTGTAATTGAATTGACAATATGTCCAGCAACTTGCTCCCCCCCACCGCGCTTTTTCGGTTTAATCTGGCATGCCGATGGCACGCCCAGATTGGCCAGTTGGGGCGTGGAATTCTGGATGCGGGATATGGACTGCCATATTTGGCCCAACTGGATGGCGCGCCGCCGCTGGTGGATCTGCGCGTGGGTTGGAACAACGAGGGGGTGCAGTTTTGGCTGTCGCTGGCCGGAAAATCCCAAGCTCCCTGGTGTCGCGAAAACCGCCTGGACGACAGCGATGGCCTGCATGTGTGGTTGGACACCCGCGACACGCACAACATTCACCGCGCCAGCCGGTTTTGCCACCATTTTTTCTTTATGCCGCACGGGGCGGGGCCGCGGCTGGATCAACCGCTGGCGGATCAACTACTGATCAACCGCGCTCGGGAGAACGCCAATCCCATTCGCCCCCGCCAGTTGCAAGTGGCGGCCTCTCGCCAGGAACGGGGCTACACGCTGGAGGCATTTATCCCGGCCGGGGCGCTCACCGGCTTTGATCCGGCGGAATACCCCCGGCTCGGCTTTTTTGCCTGCGTGGCCGACCGCGAGCTAGGCCCCCTCCCCTTGGCCCTTAATGACGAATTCCCTTACGACGAAGACCCCAGCTTGTGGATGTCGTTGGAGTTGCTGAGAGAATGATTTCGGCTGGCAATTCCTTTGCCGAACTGGTTTATTGGTTGCTGTCATTTGGTGTTTGGTTAGCCACGACGCGCATAAAGCCGCCGATGGCTTCGTCGCTCTAGAGTAGGTCCCGTTCGCCGGACAGGACTATGCGTTTGGTATTTTGAATATGTGCTGGGCAGCAGTGTGGCTCCGGAGTAGCGTCAGCTTTATAGCAACCGATCGCGCGACACAAATACCATTATTTATTCTTCATTTTTAATTGTACATTGCTCTCCTTTAGCCGCGCAGCGGCACCAGGATTCTAGCCGGGGGTGCAAACCCTCGGATCGCAGGATGGATAGGATGCAGAGCCGCGCAGCGGCGACGGTATGCCACGGCACCGGGGACGGTGCCTGCTACATTATGACACGGCACCGGGGACGGTGCCTGCTACATTCATTACGGCGACGGATGTACTTTCTCTTAGCCACAAATAAACGCCAACCAGACGCGACTTCGCCGCGACGCGGCTGCATGTTGCTTGGCTTATCCAAACCGTGGGTTGACACCCACGGCTACGATCCTCCACCGCTACGCGGTGAATTTCTGCTTTCGACATTCCTGTTTCTGAATTCGCTACCTCCCCTACTCTCAATAGTGCGGCCTCTTTTAATAAAATCTTCCAGCGGGAGAGGGCCGGGATAGGGAGTCTACCGCAACGCGGTTAAGAAACTCAGCCCAGTGTTGCCGCGCAGCGGCTACCCTGGGGAATAGCGGAATCCAAAAATCCTACCGCAACGCGGTTGCGTCATCCGTATTAACCCATCAATTCTGGGTCCCTTCACATAGTGCTAACCGCGAATTGTTTATCTAGAAAATAAATTACTGGATATGACGGGTTGGCGAAGATTCCTGACAGGACTTAAGTGCATTCCTGAATGGATGATGCGTTGTTTGACAGGCGTGTTTCAAGACTGTACTATGCGGGAAAATCGCTGTGTCGCTGTCCTGGATATTACCAATATCCTAGCGAAAAGACTGTATAATAAAGTGTTAGGCTGCAAAACCCAAAGGAACATCGAATGTCCACCGCTGCAGTAGAACCAAACAAATGGCGAAAGCGAATTTTTCGGTTGACCATCACCGGCATCCTGATGGGAATTTCGTTTGCAATTGGAGTTGCCATTACGGCCTTCATAGCCTTTCGACTACTGCTTCCAATTGCCGCGACCGGAATGACGATGGGGATGATTGGAATGGCTTTTGTTGGCTCACATGCCACGACAAACGCCTTGTACTCCGGGGACTCGGCGACGCGATTGACTGTCCTGACTCAATTACAGCAAACGTTTGATGCACAGCCTACAGTGACATTCGATCATCAGACCTCCGAATGGATACTTCCGGCAATTGAACAATGTAGAACAGACGCGGATCCCGAGGTTGTTTCGCTCGCCGAAAAACTGGCGACATACATCAAAGATAACACACAACCAGCACCGCAATAGGTCGCAGAACCAAGCGATGCAACGGAGCGGAAATGGCGTTCCGACTTTTTTGAGATTCAAGATCACTCGCGCCATTTCCGACCGCTGATCGCCAACGTTAGGCGGCTACGCACATGAAGTTCCGTTCCTTCAGGTACAACTTTCACGACGGCCAGTTGATGAGCTTCACGCTTGGCCCTCGTCGCGAACTCACATTAAAGATTGCTCTCGATCCGGTATGGAACAAGGAAGCACCCCCAGCGGCGACGGTGTGATTCGGCGGCATCGAAAACTTTGACGAGGTCGCCTCTTTCTTCGGTGCGCTGCAACCGCCTCCGCGCTCCGATGCCTACATCGCGGAGGTCATCGGCTTGCAGTATTTGGGAGATGGCCCGAATTGGGTCGTACTTGACTTAGACGGTTATTGTAACATTAGACTTCAGTCGCATCATGTCACGGAGTCCTAAAAACAGATCGTTGCTTAGCCAGAACGCCGCAGCGAATGGACTCTCCGTCGTCCATTCGAGCGTGGTACGATATCGAAAGCCTACGCGCTCCAACACCACCATAGTTGGTCGGTAGACGTCCCAAAGCCTGTTCGAAATGCGGTAGAGGTCATCCGGAAACCTCTGCGTACAGATCCCCTGCAGACTCCCATTTAAAGGTAAAACCGTGCGTCTTCTCACGTTCGTCGTGCTCGCAGTGGGTCTGCTCTGTGTCTTGATTTCGTTGTTCCTCATGGGATTGTCGGCTCTCGGATACCTGGGCGTCCTCGCCGACGTGGGCCCCGCCGAGAATGAAAAGATGGGAAAGCAATTACTCTCTTTGGGGATCCCACCCTTGATCGGCGGTCTGGTGTTGTGCGGGCTGGGGCTTCTCGCTTCCGCGTGGAATCGCCGCCGCGCAGACACCCAAACTGACTCTGTCGATCTTAAATGATTGCCTCGCCCAATCATGCGCTGTGGTAAACTTGTCATCAGTTTTCGGTTGCATTCGGACGCCTTGGCAGGCCTGTTTGCCGCGATTAAGGTCGTAAGGGGGGTAAAGAAGAAGTGCCATGTCGGCGATATAATTCATCGTGGTCCAACCGTTACCAGTGGGATTGGCTAGCATTTTGCCAGTGATAGAGAGTATTATTTAAACGGCAGCCATAGAGATAAGGCACCAACGGAGCAGAATTTCGCGTCCCGCGTCCCGCACCTCGCGTCCCGCGTCCCACCGCACCGCGCTCCGC
>JANRLT010000057.1 GCA_033762255.1 Pirellulales bacterium
TAAGGCGTGATGGACCGTCAAGTCGTGATTTTAGTCAACATCGCTTGGCCACCGCGTGTTTATAACCATTCCCAGAGAGCGGTACGCGTCCGCCGTTCCTTGCTGGATGATCACGGCCATAATTCATTAACATAATGTCACCAGAGCTTACAATTCTCGACGAGCTTTTGGGCGGAGACCTTCATTTAGGGCAAGCACTGGCATTATTTGGTCAAAAAGACAAGTTTGTCCGCGCGATTTTATTCATGCTTGATGCGGGTGAGATTCGTTTACTCGATGTACATGGTAATGATGTACCTCGCTGGCAGCGACAAGATGTTTTATCAACGGACGAGCAAGCGGCTTTTCGTATCTCCATCACAAATAAAGGTGGTGCGCGAATCGCATGAAGGTGCCGCCCAACCATACCCTGCATCCCAAACAGGCATGGCGCCGTGGAGTGCTAGCGTGTCGGCCCGCGGGCGGGTTTATGGGCTTTGGCCTTGTTGTATCGGAGGTAGTATCATGTCGCAGTGGGCGCGGGTGATCGGCATCCACCCTATACCGGCGGAAGAGGCGGTACACCTTGTCGAACTCGAAAGCAACACTTCTGATTTTGACTTCGGCGTAGTCACGCAAGAGGTGTTTGGTCAGCCACAGAGTAACTGGCAGGCGGCCTACGACGAGCTGCAGATCGGCGAGAAGCGGTTTGCGTTCTTCTTCCACTACCTCGACACCACCAAGCCCTTAATGAGCGCGGCAGGTCTACTCGATCTGCCGCCGGAGTCGACCCTTCCAGAGCATTTACAGGACATCAAATACGAAAAGCCGTAACGCCAACCCAGCAATTCCTCCTGGCGGCCTGGTCGTTTACATAATATCACTAATCACGCTTTGCACAGGCTAGTTGCGCTACCGGCCATCGAACATGCTTGGGTCGTTCGACCAGTGAATTAAGCAGCACATCGCCTTGAGTTTCCGCTCCGCCGTATAAGGTATATCATGCACGACGAGCCACTCAACTTCGAAGAACACCGGCGAAGACGCGACGAAAACGCCAGCTCGGTTCGCTGCGGCCGCTGCGGAAAATGGATATTAGCAACCGCAACCCGTTGCCCCGAGTGCGGTATTCATTTCCTGGGTGAGGCACAGTTTTTTGCGGCGGACCCGGACAAGAGTGGGTATGAGCCCAGCCGCCTACCATGGTGGGTGATCGTGACTGCTTTTCTATTGTTCACGACAATGGTCCTGGGCATGCTGGGGTTGCGGTGAAGACTGGCTGCACCGCCGGGCAAGCCAGCAATGGGACAACCGCTAATCCGTCAAACACTAGTGCTGTGTCAAAATTAGAGATTCACGTGAGGCGGATCAGCCGCTGGGCGCTAACCCACGGTTCTTGCCGCTTGAACCGCGGACTAATGCCTTACGAATCATCCGAAACGAATCGTTATAGAGCGTTAGATCAGCGAGTAAAACTCGCCGCTACGGGGACTTTGACTCGCTCGGTTTGCCGCGACCTCTTATCTCCCCCACCCACTCTAATCCTCCACGCCCACCAGGTATTCGCGCAGGCGTTCAAACTCGTCCGCGCTGCCAAAGTGGATCACAATTTTCCCCTTGCCGCGGGCCGATTGTCGAATATCGATCTTGGTCCCCAGGGCTTGCCGCAACTCCTGCTCCAGGGAGACCAACTGGCTGGTCCGGGTTCGCGCGGGTTTGTGCTTATTCTTGGCCGTGGCGGAGGGGATAATGTCGCGCGCTTGATCCTGGGGCGCGGCGGCGTCCTCGCCGTCTAAAAATTCCTGCACCCGCTGTTCCGTCAGGCGGACACTCCACCCTTCGGCTTGGATCAATTGACAATGGCGTATTTGTTCTCGTTCATCCCCCAGGGGGAGTAGCGCCCGCGCGTGCCCCGCGCTCAGGGCACCCGAACGCAAGGCCTGTTGAACCGTCGCGGGCAGTTCCAGCAGGCGAATCAGATTAGCCACGGTCGAGCGGTCGCATGCCAGCCGCTGGGCCAACTCTTCCTGGGTGCAGCGATAGTCCCGCAAATACGCCGCAAAGGACGCGGCCTTTTCCAGGGCATTCAGATCCTTGCGCTGCAGGTTTTCGACCATCGCCAGTTCGGACATTTGGCGGTCGTCAATGTCGCGAATTTGCACCGGCACATCGGGCCAGCCAGCCTTGATCGCCGCCCGTAACCGCCGCTCTCCCGCGATCAGTTGATACCGTTCGCCCACGCGGCGAACAACCAGGGGCTGCAACAGTCCATGGCGATCTAGGCTGTCGGCCAGCTCGGCGATATGCTCTTCGGCAAAGTCCTTGCGGGGTTGATAGGGGTTGCGGTCAATCTCGTACACGCCCACGCGCGGCAATTCCGCAACGGCGGGGGCGTCGGCATCGGGTTGATGCAGGTGCAATTGCGGTTGAGGGACGGTCGCGACGGCCGTGTGGCCCAAGAGGGCTTCCAGGCCGCGGCCAAGTCGACGGGGTGCGGTGGACATGGGAGAGTGGGTGGAGGATAGTGGGGAGTGGGTGGTGGATAGTGGGGAGTGAATGGTGGATAGTGGGGAGTGAATGGGAGTTACAATCGGAGGACTTCTTGACAGAGTTCGAGATACGCCCGCGTGCCGCGTGACCGGGGGGCATAATCCAGGACCGCCTGGCCGTGGCTGGGAGCCTCGCAGACGCGGACATCGCGGGGGATGACCGTGCGAAAGACAATCTCGCCAAAAAACTCGCGCACCTCGCGCTCAACTTCGTAGGTTAACTCCAGCGAGGGATCAAACATCGTCAGTAGAATCCCGCCAAATTGCAGTTCACATCCTCCCCCGTTCATCACCCCGCGAATGACTTCAATCATCTGGGTCAGCCCTTCCATCGCAAAATATTCACACTGGATCGGCATCAACACCTCGGAAGCATGGGCGAGGGCCGCGCGGGTCAGTTCTCCTAGGGTGGGGGGGCAATCGAGCAGCACAAAATCATAATGTTTCAGGCCGTTGCGCAGATGTCGCTGCAAAGTAGCGACCGGTTGCTGTGGCTCGGCGGCCAGGCGGGCAATATCGGGCAAGCTGCGGCTACCGGGAAGCAGCTCCAACTGCGTAGTGGCGGTGGCCATGACCGCCTGATGCAGTGGTTGCTCCAAGACCAACGGATGCCGCGCGGAGGGTGTCAGCCCCAATCCGCTGGTGGCGTTGCATTGTGGGTCCAGGTCGACCAATAACGTGCGCCGCCCCCCCCGCGCCAGGGCGACGGCCAGGTTGATGGCGGTCGTGGTCTTACCCACGCCCCCTTTTTGATTGGCTATGCAAACAACCCGTGACATGCTGGGCCGCCATAAATGCTAAAATAATCACGGCAATTGACGAATTTTCCGGGCCGCATGATAATTTGTAGCGGGAAATCACCCAAGAGCAGTTGCCATCACCAAGGAACTTTTGCGGGAACCGCCATGCTATCACGTTATTTTTGGCTAGGTTGGGTCTGGGTCGGGATCTGTTTGACACTCAATTCCGCCGCCGGGTTGCTGGCCGCGGATTCGCCGCTGGATGATCTTCCCTTGATTCAAAAGAATTTGGCCGAAAAAAAGGCGATCTTGATTGATGTTCGCTCAAAAAAGGAATGGGACGCGGGACATTTGCGGGACGCCGTGCATTTGCCCTTGGATGAAATCAAAGCCGCGGCCAAAGAACCGGCTGAATTATCAAAGCTGCTAGCGGGCAAAATCCCCGCCGAACCCGCGGATCTGATCATTTATGTCCACTGCGCCGCCGGGGTCCGATCTAAGCAAGCCTGCAAACTGTGCGCGGATCTACCCTACAAGCTGGAACCATTACGGACCGGCTACGAAGAATTGCTCGAAGCGGGCTTTGCCCCGGCGGAGGAAAAACAGAAATAAGGGATTATTCAAACAACAAGGAGATCACCTCGATTGCCCATTCCGCCCGCGACAACGATGGGGAAATGTGGGGTTCCGGTTTTAATTCAGGCCCCTCCGCAAAAGAGTCCAGTGGCGGGAGGGGGCTAGGGGTCTTGCCTTCCGCCAATGTCCCCTCGCAGATGCGCAGCGCGTAATCCAAATAATGAATGCGGCAATCCCACAACCGGGCCGGGGGGATGCTCGCGCAAATGGTTGGCCATTGGCCTAGGAGCGTTTGCAATTCCGTCCGTCCTCCGGCCAGGGCGGCATACACCAGGTCATCCAGCTGCTCGAGGGCGGCCACGATTTTCGGCTCGGAATAATCCGCCGTATTTGGCATACGTGCTTTTTCCTATGGGCTAAAGACCAGTTCCGCGGAGTTGCAGGAAGACTGTTGGCAACGGGGACGTTTGGCAAAGGCGGGGGGTTGGGCGTCGTGCAAAGACTCCCAGGTCCAGGCTTGCGCCGCGCAGAGGGCCGCTAGATTGCGCTGCGCGTCGGTGGGATTGACGCTGGATTGCAGCACCCGCACCCAGCCGCGCGGTTCCGCCCAAAGTGGCTGCGGCTGGCATTGGCGACGTTCGGCGCGTTTAAACCAGCCGCCGCGTTCGGGCAAGAACTCCACGAGGGTGGTGCCGGCGGGCCAGCTTTGCAGGCCGGCGGGATCGGGCTGATTCCAGGCCAAAATGCGCAACCGCCGGGCGAGCGACAACCGCAGCCCCGCGCTAAACGTAAGTTCCGCGCGCAATTGCGGCGGCAAAATATTGAATAGCGTCTGCACGCAGATTTCCGCCGGCCGCGGGCCCAAGTGTCCCGCCACCGCGGCGCAGTTGCTTAGGACGACGGTGGCGTTAGCGGCCAATTCCTCTAGCAAACCTTGCAGTTCTCCCGGGGTAAAGATTTGGCAAATCAACTCAATGGCCGACTTATTCCAGGTGGCGGCCCGCCCCACCAGGGGAAACCTGCCCAAGGGGCCCTGCGCCGTCAATTCCGGTAGCAACAGTCCCTTGGCGGTAATTGCCCGGACCAGGGCAAAGGGTTGCGCGCCAAACCGTTCCCAGACGTCGGCTCCTCCCACAAACAGTCTTGTTTCCAGGCTTTCGCCTCGGCCGCTGTAATCCAGCCCGGCGATTCGCGTCACGCTGAGACAATATCGCCCCGTGGGAAGCCGCCAGTAATTGACGCTGCCAAAGTCATAATGTCCCGGCGTCAACGATTCATGCGTGGGTGAGATTTTCGCCAGGGCCTGGCATTCGACCGGGGTCAGACCCGCCGAGGCCCGCGTCAATTGATACCCGGCCGCTTGCGCCGTGGTGGTCGAAGTGAAAATCGCTTGTTCAAACATCGGCACGGCCAACAGAACGGTAAGCGGGCGGGTGGATTTGCCGGGTTGAGGGGAGTGGTTGATAGCTGCACTAACTTGACTGCCGCCACCGATTGGTCACTGCTTCAGCGGGCGGAGTTGATACTTACTAGGGAGCAATGGGGCTAGCGCGACAGGCGCGGGACCGGGGGAAGATTAGCGTTTACCCTGGGGAATTTGCTCCATCAACCAGACAAAAGGCTCCACGATGCCGCGGGGCTCGATGCGCAGCGGATACTGCACATAACCTTGCCCCTTGACGTAGCGCGTGGTACAGGCCCCCGCCACGCCCGCGGCAAAAAACTGATGTCGCCGAAATCGCTCGCGCAGTAATTGCGCCAACCCCGCCGCGTGTTCCTGGACAAACTGCCCGGCAGTCGCGGTATCCAGATCGCATTCATCGGATTTGGTCAACACCACCGCCAGGGGACGGTGATGCCAGGCGGCCTTGGAGTCGCGATCCAACTCATCCAGGTAATGCAGCAGCTTCATGCTGTAGTAGTCTTGCTCGCGCGAGCCTTTGCGCAATTCCGGCGCGTCCACCAAGAGCGCCATGGCTGAGGCTTTTTCTAAAAACGACCGCAAACCCCGATAGGTATAAGGATGGTTGACCTCCTCGTACAAGGCGTCCCCGGCCAGGTCCGGTAGGATCATCTCCAGCGGACGGCTGCGCTTGGGCATGGTGATCTGACAATGCAGCCAGTTCCAGCGGTCAGGCTCGCTGGGGGTTTTGGCGGGAAATTCGCAGCGGGCCAAAGCCGCCATCGTGTTTTGCTGCAACGTCAAGGAAAACGCCCCCCGCGTCAAAAGCTGCACTCCCTGCGGCCTGCGCGATAGCATATCCATGAGCATTCCCATATACACTGTTTTACCCACGCCGCTAGGCCCCAACACCCCCAGCATTTGCGGGCGAATCTGTTGGACGTTGACCTGATGGGCCAGGGCCATGGGGGCAAAACAATAGCGGCACAGTTCCGCGTCAAAGGAGTTACCCTCTTCGCAGATATAGCAGGGAATTTGCTCGACATACTGCGCGAGGCGCAACGATTCCAACGGTTGGTACGTGTGGGACATAAGCGGGCCGCAATCTGCAAGTGAAAAGATAGTGTACGGGATTGATCATTTAGTAGTCATCGCTGCTGTTGCCGACCGAGCGGCCAACAACCGCGCAGGCCCCGCTATCGGAGCCGCGTCCCCAATTCCAGGCGCTGCTCTCGCCGGTCTTTTTACCGCGGGGGGGCGGAAGTTCGGTACTGGTCCCCGGGGAAGTTTCCAGCCGCTCCAACGCCTGTGTCTCTGCCTGCGCGGAATGGATTAACTCTGGCGGTTCTTCCTGGGGCGGCATGATATCCGCTTGCTCCTCCGCGGCGCGGGGCGCGGCGGCATCGGTCAGCGCGGATTCCGGCGGAACGAGGTCTTCGCCGATTTGGATTCCCTGCCAACCCAGGGCACAGCGAAAACCGATATTATGCTTGCGGGCCAAGGCCGATTCGCCGCTGGCAAATTCGCTGCTGGCCTGATGTTCAAAATACGTATCAAAGGCCCCCCCGCGCACCGAACGCAGCCGCTCCGCGCCGTCGTCCAGTCCCGCGATGCGCGCGGCCCGAAACTCCCCGTCGGTCCATTCCCAAACATTGCCAATCAACTGCTGGATGCCATTGATCGTCGAGCCGCCGCTAAATTCGTGCACCGCCGCGATTTTTCCCAGGCCCAGCTCCCATAAGTTGGCCCGGCCCCGTTCCATGGCGTCTCCCCACGGATAACGCCGTTGTTTCAGGCGATTCCCCGCCACCGGCACCGGCCACGCCGCCGCTTTGACCCACTCGGCGTCGGTGGGAAGCCGCTTTCCCACCCAGCGGGCATAGGCCTGGGCCTCGTGCCAACTGATGCCGACCACCGGTTGATCGCCGGTTCCTTTGGGATAACAGCCGTCGATCCAATAGCGCGGCCCGGGTTGTCCGGTGATATCGACAAATTCGACCACGGCGGGGAGGACTTCGGCCTCCCACAAGGATACCTGCGCATATCCCCCCGCCTGCACAAAGGCCAGGTATTGGCGATTGGTCACCGGAGTGCGGTCTAAAAAAAAGGGGGCCACCGACTGCCCGCGCAAGTCCACGGACGGGGGATGATCGGGCCCTCCATCGGACTCCGCCATCCAGTGTAAATTGACCCGTCCGCCGGGAATCAACGCCATGTCGAGCAGCAGTTGTTCGCGCGCTTGTTCGATTTGGGCCGGTTCCAGATCGGCCGCCAACTGCGGTCGCAACAGCAACGCCGCGCGCCCGTCGTGTAGCAATTGTTGGATCAAGTCGGGCACCGATTCCGGCGGCGCGGATTGAAAGTGGGACTCCACCGCCGCCGGAGAATTGTCCACCGGTGGTCCGGGAAGGACGGATAATTTGCGGCCGCGTTGCTTTTGCAGCCAAGCCGCGCCTGTCGAACAAACGCATGCCACCGCGCCCACGCCGAACAGGTAGGGATTAAACAATACCGCCCCCATGGCGGCGATGCCTCCCCCCACGATCAGCCACAGTGGAGTTGTCAGGATCAATGGTGGCAATTTCATCGGCAAACCCATCAAAAAAATATGTCCAGCGGAACTTCCCGTACGACTCTCCGGCTTGTTGCGGAAGGCCACGGGTCAAACGCCTGAACTGGGATTATTCATTCTTTTTCAGTTGTGCGCGGCGACGGGCAATATCATTTTGCAATAGTTGAAATTGCGATTTCACCGTTCCCACGACCGGGTCGGAGGCGGGGGTTTCTTGACGGCGCGGCGCGGGGCTCGCCGGCGCCGCGGTCGGGGAATGCTGCCCTCCCCCCCCGCGCAAGGCCGTTTCGGCGGCGCTGGTCCGCTGAGCCAGTAATTGCGATTGCTTTTCCAGCGTTTGCCGCAATTGGCGAAATTCGTTGGTCCAGCTTTCGCGCTCCTTGGCCAGGTGCCGCTTTTGTTCGGTTAATTGGTCGGTAAGCTCCGCCGCCCGATTGCGAATGGATTCTAGCTCTATTTCCAATTCGCTCCGCTCTCGTTCCAAATCGCGCAGCTTGTGCTGTAAATCGCTGCCGGATTCTTGTTGTTCGGCCTCCCAGTCGGCGCGCTCATAAGCTAATTGGGTTTTCAATTCGGCCAGTTGCAGCCGTTCCTCCCGCAACTTCAGCTCTTCGTTGTAAAACCGTTCGCGATATTGTTCTAACTCGGTGAATAATTCCGTCAAACCGACCTCGATTTCGGTCTGCGTCCCCCGCCACGCGTCTAGGGCGGTTTGCACCGGCAGTAACGCCCCGCCCTGCCATGGATCTCCGCCTAGTCCCCCCAACTCCCCCAGGGGGGGCGGGGGAGGAGAACCGTGGGCGTGAAATTCCGGTTCGTCTACAGCCGTGAATCCTGTACCCAGCTCTTCATCCAAGAAGGCGGTGGCATATTGCGACATGCAAACCTCGACGACAAAGTAATCGTGTGGGGACGGATCCCGGATGCGGGCCTGACCCGCTGGCGAATGCCGATCGGGATCAAACTTATTCTTTGGAAAAGTGGCAGAGGCGATTTTGTACTATGCGTCTGGAATTCCCGCGCGGACAAAAGCCTCTGCCAATAAAAACCCTATGTCAATTCCCTGCCCGGAGCAAATTTCCCTGGTCTTTCCCCGTGAATTCTGGCACTAGCCCTTGCTATAATCGTTGTAATTGCTAGCACCCAGCCGACCCGGATCCCGCCAAATTGGCACTTTCCTTGGATCGCGAAATATGCCAAGCTTAATAGAGCAGTGTTACACTTTTCCCCCGACGCCTCGTGCTCCGTGACGGTTCGTCCCAACGAGGATGATCCGTGGATCGCGGACCTCGGTAAAAGCGGCAAGAACCAGGGGCCGTCGCCCAGCGGCTGATTCCCCCTCAAAACGAATGCTTTGGCATACTATTTAATCGCGGTCGAAACGAGCATCTTGTCATAAGGAGTGCGGCCGATGTTACTAAAACGATTGGGCTTGGCTTTTGGCTGGGGGATTGTTGCCGTCCTGGCCGCCGCCGCGCTTCCCGCGCGGGAACCGTCTTCGCGGCGTCATTTGACCGAGGCTCCCCCCGCCAGCACCCTTACGCGGCAAGCACTGCCAGAAGTTCCAGGGCAAGCGCCGTTACTCGCCGCGCCCGACAGGGAAATTCTTCCCGCTCCGACGGGGTCCCCCTCAGACCGAGCCGCCGCTCCCCCCAGTGTGTTGATTGGGCCCGCGGTGGATGCCACGCCGCTGGTGATTGATATTCCCCTTCCCGACCAGTCCGGCGGCTCCGCGGGACAGGAACACGCGCCGTGCATTACCTATCGTGAACGGGGAGTTCGTCGCAGTTGCTTATCGGATCAGCCGGACTTTGCCAGTACGCTGCTTGTATGCAATCCGCGCACGGGATGCACGGTCTGCGTGCCGGTGTGCCTGCCGGTCTGCTGTCTTGACGAACCTTGTGTTGACAGCCGCAAGGGGCTCTTTCAACGCGGGATTGTGACCTATGAATATGCGTGCGGCCTGCGGATCGTCGTGGTGTTTGACCGGCATGGCGATTTGACGGTAACGTATCATTATGCCTAGCACGCGATTGTTTCCCAGCGTCCACCTGTAAGAGAGATAATTCAGTGCTAGTATGTCATGATGCCCCCTTCTAAAGCGCGTCGGCGCAAATTATCCCGTCCCGCAACACCGATTGATAATCCACCTTCCTCCCCCGCTCCATCGGCGGAATCAGCGCTGGTGGCCTTTTTGACCACCGGTTGGCTGGTGGCAGCGCTCTTAAGCGCCTGTTTAACCCTGGGTTGGTTTGCCGCGATCTTTTACGGCACAATCACGCCACCCACGCCCCGGCAGCAGTTATTGACGGAATACTTGCGGTTTGCGGCGCTTTGCACAGCGACCGTGACGCTAATATTGGGCCTGATCCGCCATCGGCTCTGCCGTGCACCCGCGCCGGTTCTGATTCGGCGGGTGATTTGGGGGATCGTTTTACTACCGTGGGTGGTCACGCTCTTGGGTATTTAGTTTTTGGTTTTTAGTATTTGGCTGCTGGTAAGCCACGTCGGACTGCGGTTTCCCCGGTAGCTGCGACGTTTCGTCGCCGATCTGGTCTGTGGTTACAGGTAAGCCGCGTCGCGCTGCGGGTTCCCCGTACCGTCGTCGATCTGGCAGACCCGCAATCGATCCCGTTGGTAATGCGTCGGCAGATCTGTCATAAACAACGGGTAATTGTCCACCTCCAAATTGCTTTAGAATTCCGTTTTATGCCAAGAATTGTGGATTTACCCGCCCCTTTGCGTAAAATTGCCGCATAACGTAAAATAAGCTTTCCGGAGTGTAGCTCAGCCTGGCTAGAGCACCTGGTTTGGGACCAGGAAGTCGCAGGTTCAAATCCTGTCACTCCGACTATTTTTGATTTCGAGCCCTTCGGCGAGCACGTCGAAGGGCTTTCTCATTACTGCGACTAGACTTACGTCGCTAACAGCACGGTTCAAATAAATCGCCTGCAAGATCTCGCGACGTTGGGCGTTGTTTGAACGGCGCCAGATTTCCGGCAGACGCTGGGTCCAATCGAACAATCTCAGCGCCAGTTCTCCGCGTGATTCGTCGAACTGCTCACAGCGGGACAGGTCATCCGCGTTTCTCGCCAATTCCGCTTTCAGTTGCTGGGACTTGTCCCGATAAACGGCTTCTTCGATTGTCCCTGATAAATAGACATTCAGCAGCCGCTCTTGCATATTTGCCAGTTCCGTCTTCCGCTTAGCCAAAGCCGTGGCTTGTCTGCGTTGTGAAGCAGTCAAGTCGGTAACCGCCGTTGCCAGGGTGTTACGGAACCAGGTGGCAATTTCGGCAGAATTGAAACGCAAGCGTGCCAGGTCGTCCAGAATTGCGCTTTCCAAATCTGCCGATTTCCAACGCACGCGCGGGTGATCCGGTCCAGGATGGTTGTTGGCACATCGGTAATAGAGGTGCTCACGCACTTCACCACCTGAGATGGCACGGCGAATACGTTCACCAGTCATTCCCTGACCGCAAAATTGGCACCGGAAAAGCCCGCCGGCCAAGGGATGGACGGGCGAACTCCGGCGGCGGTTGCGACCTTGCAGGATCTCCTGACAAGCCTCAAATGTCGTACGATCGATAATCCGCTGGTAACGCCCAGGATAAACGTGACCATGCCGATGCAATTCCCCCAAGTAAAAGCGGTTTCCCAGGATATACGACAGTGCCGTCCGGTTGAATCTAGGCTGACTGGGACGAAACGTGTGCCCTTCCCGGGCTAATTGATCGGCGAGGGTCTGAAATGTGTGCCCTCCCGAGGCGTACAGCTCAAACATCCTCAGCAATGTGCGGGATTTTTCCGGATGCGGTTGGATCGGTTCTTCCCGGTCCCGTGTATTGCAATACCCAAATGGCGCCAGGCCGGTGGGCCAGCCTTGTCGCACTTTTTCATCCATCCCCTTGAGAACTTCCGTGCGCAAGTTGTCGCTGTAATACTGCGCGACGGCCGCCATCACATTGAAAGAGAGCGCGCCGGCGGCTCCGGGGCCAAATTGGTTCTCCACAAATGCCAGTCGGACGCCGCAAGTATCTTCCAACTCCTGCAGGCGGACGGCATCCCGCATGTTGCGACAGACGCGATCCAGTTTATGGCTCAGGATCGCCTGAATCTTCTCGCGTTTGGCGTGAGCCTTAACCCAGGCGAACATCTCCTGGAAGGCTAGACGCTCGGCCCCCCGCTTGGCCGATTCGGCCACGACAAACTCCCGCACAACCTGCCAACCTTGCTCTTGGGCCCGCAACCGGCTCAAGCGAAGCTGCGCATCGATGGAATAACCTTCCCGTTGCTCACGCGATGAAACTCTGGCCCAAATGACGATGTTCATGTCGTGTTTCGTACTGAATGTTACACAGGACTTCGGCTAAGCGGCGCACGGATTGCCAGATTTCCAGGGCCTCAGCGTCGGAAAGAACTCGGCCATAGGCCCGCGACCATACCTGCCGCGTTTCCGCCAACTGTTCCGCGGTCGGTCTGGTCCCCGGAATATCGATCAGGATTGGTAATTCCCGATGTTGTTCATGATCCCAATTTGGGCCCGCTTGTCCAGTACTTTTGGCCAAATTCGTCACAAGGAATCCCTGCTTGCGTGAGCCTGGTGATCTGAGATGGACAACAAACTCAGCAAGCAATTGTCACACGGACCCTGCAGCCTGTCATCGAGACAATGAGGGACATTCTGCAAATGACCTGTGTCCGGATGTCCCTAATCTTTTATCGGGACAGAGGACACAGGTCATTTTTGTGAGCTGGGATTATGTACCCGCCATAAATCCGTATGATTGGCTCGAAGAGTCAAACGCAGGTTTGTACTGCATGCCAGATGCATGGACTCTGAATGAACATCATGAAACTAGACTCATGTTCCAGCAACTAAAGCTAAGCCAGAGACGCTTCTTGTTGCAGGTGTGGGCGCAGTCGCGAAAGAAAGGGAGTTCTTCTGGAAATGATCAAAGCCGCGACTGCAAATCGCGGCTTTGATCATCGTCTTTATGCTCAACCTGTTCATAGATAGCGGCCAACGCTGCAACGTTGACCACATGGAGATTATATCAAGTGAGTGTCAAAATAAAAGAGGAATTGCTGGAAGCACCTGAGCACACCTACGACTCAGAAAGAACGCTACTGGCCGCGGTCATTCTGGAACCTGACCACGCTAAGCAGACTGAGATAGTACGACAATTTCGGGCGGAATGGTTTTACCATTGCGACTACAAAATAGTGGCCAGCAGGCTGATAGGCATGGTGTCGCGGGGGGCAGGCATAGATCAAGCTCTATTAGTCCAGGAACTCAAAGCCAGCGGTATAAGCGACGCGGCGTTGGTGGTCGGCGGCATCTACCGGCAAGCGGCGAATACGCACTTATGGCAGGAGCATCTGGCAACTGTCAAAGATGCACATATTCGGTTTGAGCGGCATTACAAACTAAAGCGAATGTTGCTGGACAACAAGACCGGCCTAGCCCTGGACGAGGCAAGTCTAGATATATCAACGATCACATTCCGCACAGCGTCACAAGCCAAGGTAATTTGTATGAATGATGTACAACCAGAATCTATAACCTGGCTTTGGCCACAACGTATCGCTTGCGGCAAAGTGACCCTTATATCGGGCGACCCCGGACTAGGTAAGAGTTTCGTATCCCTCGACTTGGCAACGCGAGTGACATTGGGCACCCCCTGGCCCGATGCCCCGAGCAGTTCAGCCCCTCGAGGAAGCGTGTTGGTACTTAACGCAGAAGATGACGCTGCGGACACGATCCGTCCCCGCCTGGATGCTATGGGGGCGGACGTAGGCCAGATTCACTTGTTGGACGCGATCCGCACAGGGGAGCAAGAGCGGCACTTCTGTCTACTCCATGACCTGGACATTTTGGAACAGGCCGCAGGTCAATTAGGTGATTGCAGGCTAATTATCATCGATCCCATTAGTTCCTACTTGGTCGGCGTCAAACAGAATGACAGCGGCGAAATACGGCAGGCATTGGACCCACTCAAGGGACTTGCCCAGCGCACAGGGGCGGCTGTTGTGCTCATTGCTCACCTTAACAAGAGTGGGGGTGCTAATGCGCTCTATAGAACATCAGGCAGCATCAGCATTATTGGCATGGCACGGACAGCCTGGGTTGTCACAAAAGACCCAGAGGACCAAACGAACAGGCTAATACTGCCGATGAAAAGCAATCTTGCTGCTGAGGTCTTTGGCCTAGGCTTTAAGATTATCGATTCCCAGGTGGCCTGGGGAACCGAGCCTGTAAAGTGCACCGCCGATGATGCTCTGGAACGAAGACCAAGTCGGGGGCGTCCAGGCAAGGCTAGCGAAGAGGCTAAAAGTTTCCTGAGAGAAGCCCTGCAGTTCGGGCCCCAGGAATCCAGTGAACTCGAAGCGATGGCTGAAGCAAGAGGGATTTCTCAAAGGACTCTTTGGCGAGTAAAGGGGGACCTTGAAATTGTGAGTGAACGAATCGGTGGCAGAAATGGTAAATGGTTATGGAAGCTCCCTGGCATTGAGTTCTGATAATCCGATTCAGTTGTTTAAGAATTCTGGCTACCTTTAAAGTGTCTGAATTCTGGCAGACTTAAATTCCGTTCGGGAAAATACGGGGTTTCGTCAATGTGTGCCATATTGAATGCCAAAAATGGGCCTATATACCTTGCCAATGGCAGCCTTTGAATTCGGTCGTAAAAATGCGCTAAATAAATAAAGGCTGCCAATATACCGGTATATAAAGAGAGATTTGGCACAACTGCAACCAGTAACCATGAAATCCAGAGGAGAGACTACCCAGCTTAACTCAACCAAAAGGACTAATGATTCACCGTGGCTCACCACGGGTCCTTCCTGCGGGTTTAATGTCCCTGACCCCGTTGGGAATAGTCACGAATATCTACAGAGTTGGTTGCCGGAGAAAAAAAATTTCGGAATCGTGTTTTTGGCACATATTCTGGGCAAAAACCATGATATTGCAGAACATTTACCCACGGAAATCCAGCCTCACAAACTCAATCACCACAGAGTAGGCGAGGAGGTGATTTGCCGGGTTGCTGAGTCGATCAAGCCGTTCGGTCCCTTGTCCGGCGGGATCTCTTACGGGCGGTCGGCTGACGTGTTGGCGGCTTGGGAAACAGTTCCAATTGCCGAGCGGCGTGGGGGAAAGCGTGCCACCCAAACTGCCAGCAGCGACACGTAAGAAATTCCTCGGGCAAGTCCGGCGGATTGTCAGCCGGTCTGATCGGCACTGGTCGCATCCCCTCGAGCACCAGGTCCAGGCGGTGGTCCGAATATTCAATGTAAGCCTGGGGATCGGGAGTTCCCACGATATGCAAATTCTTTTTCCAAACGCCCGTGTAACCACACAGATACACGTACTGGCCGGGATGCTCTTGCAGCTCGCCAGCCACGTGCTGCTGTCGGGGTGGGCCATAGGGGAAGAGCGAACTGTATTTGCCGATCAGGCACCGCGCACAGTGGGCGCTGGGATCAAACCCGGTGACATACTTGACCCAGAAGAGACGGAACTCTTGGGCGTTGTGAAACGTGATTTGCAAGCGCGGGATCGAGGTCATGTCCAGAGTCTATACCCCTGCTTGGGAATGCAAAATACTATTTTGAAAAATATTCGAGAAAGACTCTGGACTCATGAGTCGTGGGTGTCACAGTTAGGGCATGAAGAAAATAAGCGAGTTCCCTTCCACCGATTTACCCCAACAGTTGCACAAGCAAACATTCTTCGACTGGGGTCGCAAGGGACTCAGGACACGGAACGGTTTTCGGTTCCGGGGTGGCAATGGCCGACGACGATGCTATTTCGATCCGGCCTGGCTGCACAAGTTCGAAAAGATCATGGCCAGCGCGGGGCACGCCCGCCTGTTGCGGAAATGCGGCAGCCTCACCAGCGAATGGGTGGCGGTCGCCAAGCGCAGCGGGGCCTTTTGGCCCATTTACTATTACCTCATTCCCAAACGTGTGGTCGAACTTGCCCGCCAAGAACTCACCAAACACACACTCACCAAGGAGAACGATCGATGACTGCAACTCAAACCGAACTCGCCGCCTTCAAACCCCGTCAATCGCAAGAGTTGACGCACGCCTTCCTGACCGCCGCCAGTGCCGTCGCGAAACTCCGCGATCTGGCGGAGGAACGAGCGTCCGCTTCAGGCACTCGGCTACCGCACGCCGTGGGTCGTGTATCAAGCGGCGTGAGTAACGACCCCCTCAACAGGCAGATCGTAGGATGGGCGAGGAACAAGGGACAGTTTATCCAAGACAACTGGCAAGCGCTGAGCACGTGCTCCACCGAGCGGCAAGTTTGCTGACATGCACTGCCCAGGCAGCAGGGCAATCGCATAAAATTACCCGTGAAAAGCGGCATAGATTTGTTCGAGGAGGGCTTCGTCCCAGCCTGCGCGGAGACGTTTGCCGCGGATGTTATCTTTGACGGAAGTGTCCCGCTGCAGAATATTGAGTGCTAGCCTGCGAAAGGCGGCGGTGATTTCGGGACCGGCATGCTTGCGGATCCGACTGTCATCTTCTGTAAAAGTTACATCCAGCACGTGATGCTGGCTGTTTTCGATTTTCCAATGGTCGCGCAGGTGTTGATTTAACTCGCGGACCTGGGGAGGCAGGCTGCTGATGAAGAACACCGATTCCTCTTGCTCTTGGTCCCCTACTGTCCGTTCCCGCGTGATCAGGCCAATCGTCCGCAGTCCGGGCCAACGCGCGAACTCCGGCGTGGCGGGTGCCTGGGCCACCAGGCAGGTGCGGCGTTCCTTGTGGCCCCGATTCCGTTCGCCCACCACCTGCCGCCGAACTTTTGCCAGCGGTTTGGTCCCTTCGTCGTGGTCGGCAAATGCCTGGAACACGGCGTCGCGCAAGCCGGGTTGGTTCCCTTTGACGGTCAGCACGTAATCGGCTTCCCGCGCGATGATGGACTTTGCCGTTTCCACTTGGCAATGCAGGGCGTCGGCGGTGACAATGGCCCCGGCCAATTCCAGGCACTCCAACAGTTCCCCAGCGGTGGGAATTTCGTTGCTTCCCTCCGGCACCTTCAGTTGCCGCAGCACCAACCGCGTTCCCGTGGTATAGGCCGTCAGCAAATGCAACGGACTGCTCTGCGCCGCGGTATCATAAGAGCCGAGCAGGGTTTTGCCATCCAGTGCGATCCCCTGGCCGCGCAAGCTGCCCGCCAATCGATCCATCCAAGAATGGATGCAGGTCAAAAACTGGCCCGTGTCCAGGATCGCGAAGACCCGGCTAAAGGTATCATGGCTGGGGACGCCGTGCGGCAAGTCGAAGAACCGCGCAAAAAAACAACGCACCTGCCAGGACATAAGTCCGCATGAAGCTGCCCCTTAAGTTAGTTGAAATGTGGCTCCTAGAAATAGCTACCAATTTGGCCAAATTGATAGCACAGCTAGTATGCCAAGCGACCTTCCATGAGTCAATACATTTAGAATCGCAAAATCGAAATAAAATACTATCCTAATAATACGGAAATGCCAGGAGATTGCTGTGATATCTATTTGGCTCAAAGTAAGGACAAGCGCACAGCAAATCTTCTCGGCGGTGTCGAACTTAGACGGCGCAGGGTAGAGTGTTCGTGTACCGCTGCGATTTTCACGGTACTTGTGCGCAGTGGGACCGATAAGCGGGCGTCAGTGATTGCCGGGGGTGTGGATATGGCCCTCACCCTCCCCGTGCCCAACCCTTTACGAACCGATTCTCTATTTTTGGATGTTGCTAACTGCTGTATTGGCTTGCACTTGTAGAGTTCGAGACTGTTTCGGTGGCAAATACCGCAACCGATGAGTTACAAATCGCGCACTATCTGGTTAACAGCGATTACCAGGGCATGAGGGGCGCTGATGAGCAAACGCCACTGCGATTCTATGCCCGCCCCTACCGCTGCCGCACGCTCCCAAACAAAAATGGAGCGGGAGGCGGTCAACCTGCGCGATGATCAACTGCGCAACCAGTACGCGACGAGCAGGAAAAACTCTGCTTGTGCGTGTATGAGCGCGGGAATGTTTGCAATTTCTTCATGGATCGGGAACGAACGAAGCAATGTTTATCTCATTCCTTCTGCAATGTGGCAGTTTTGACTGCGTCATTTTTGGTCTGCACTCATTTTGGCACATAGCGGGCGCAGATTATCCAGTGTGCCAGCATCACAGAAAGTCAAACACAGGATTTGGCTAGATCAATCAGGAATAGATTCTTGCCGCTCGCGGCCAAGGAAAATATTTCCTGGGTCACCCGCGATCTCTGTGCCACGCGGCTATTATTTTTGAGGTTTGCCCGGCACCATCATACCTTGTAGCGAGCGTATTCTTTCGCCGTCAAAATCGGCGATTAGCGTGAAGCGTCCCCAGATACTTTGACCATCGTCTCGCAAAAACTCGTGATAGCCACTCAGGTGCACAATATCTCCCGATCCGCTGGGGACATCCATCAGAATCCTGCCGGTTTGCGATTTGTCCCAAAAATGGCCGGCATTTTCGACAAACTGCTTGATGCCATCGTAACCATAATACTCTCCCAAAATTTCGCCGACCGATTCCACTTGCCGAATTGCCCCAAAATAATAAATCGCGAAGTCTGAGTGAGCGACATCCAGTAAGCTGGCGGCATCGCGTTCGAACAGCGATTGACGCACGGTTTCAGCGAACGTTTGGCAGTTTTTTCGCCAACGCAACATTTCCGTGAGTTCGTTGGAGGCGACGGAAACATCGCGCAACGACACGCCCAGGGCGATTGCCAGGTACTCCAGCAGGTCTGAGCGAATCGGCACGCTTTTTTCGGCGGCCCGAACCGTCCGCTCTGAAACTCCCGCCCGCA
Source organism: Pirellulales bacterium (assembly GCA_033762255.1). NCBI lineage: Bacteria > Pseudomonadati > Planctomycetota > Planctomycetia > Pirellulales > Pirellulales bacterium. The sequence goes on from JANRLT010000057.1 coordinate 18,660, forward strand.
AGGCAAGCTCAATCTGCTTAAAGCCGCGTTCCGCGCGGAGCTTGCAGAGTTTCTCTCCCAGGGGAGTCACTGCTGACATGGATTCCTCGATGTTCTGGCAAAGGGCGCAGGGGTGAACGCAAGCGATGCAGAAATCCGTGTGAATATCTTAGACAAGGTGCGGAAAAATCGCAACTTGCCGGTGGCTTGCCGGTCTTGGAACATCAGCCCCTGGTACATTTGAATGAGGTACCGCAACACTTGCAGGTCATGCTAACAACATTCCTTTCAAGAGCGAATCAGTCAAGAGTGATCAGATAAGAACTCAATAGGATATAAGGAACTCGGGGCAGCGCCGGGGTCGAGGATCGATAAAATCCCGACCCCGGCGTCCTTCTTGCGCAAAGACCGATTTGTTAGATTTGCTTTAACTTTGGGTTATAATTGCCCTTTTTTCAATTTTCTTGTTCCACAATTCTAAAATTCAGTTCCTCTAGAAGTAGGGACAATTCAAGAGACTTGATTTCCCAGAATTTCGAATGTGTGTTCTTAACTTTTTTGATTCCTTGTGGGGAATTGGTTTGGAAGCACAAACAATTGCAAATGCCTAGCACTTGAGCAGGTCCGAGCGAATCGGCACACATTTCACGGCGGCCCGAACCGTCCGCTCGGATACTCCCCCCGCAACGCCAGATCAATTTGCTTGCGAACGCGCTCCGAGCGCATTTTGCGGAGCTTGTATCCCAGTGGTGTCACTGAGGACATGAATCCCTCGATGTTTTAGCTAGGGGCGCAGGTCAAACAGAAGGGTTGCAGATTTCCGTGCCACTTACATTAATGCGATGCGGAAAAATCGCAACTTGCCGGTCGCTTGCCGGTAGGCTTTGAAGCAGCTTGCTACCCTTAACAAATTCACCCGAACATTTATCAAGCGTGACTTGGGCTTTACTCGCATTTACCTCAACTCTTACTCTCCCTTAAAGCAGCAGGCTTACACAGACTACGGAGATTGGGTTTGTTGTGCAGCAGGGGAATCGGCTGGACCGCATTATCAGAATGAGAAATTTACATAAGTCATTCAATTAGTCGCGCATTCGTGCGAAACGGTTCGTTGATGATTTATTTTCGAGTTGGTTTGCTTGGTACCAGAACACGCCAGTTTTCACCTGACCGCTAAAACCTGTCCCAGGTCGAAGCGTGGAAGCTTTTATCCCATCAACCGAATTCATTAATCCTACATTAGAGATCTTACTGTCATGAAAAAAATTCGGCCTACCAACAGCAGATTTACCTGGCTCTACGCGGAATTTTGCAATTTATTGGGAGTTCCTAAAAATTCTCCTGAAAGCCGAAAGCGTAAAAACTTGGCTAAATCAAAACGACAGCAACGTGGGTCAGCACGCCGCCAATTAATGTGGGAAACCCTCGAAAGCCGCGCCATGTTGGCGATCAGCCCAGTTGGCAATCAGCCCGAATTGATCGCGACCGAAATTTCCTCTGGCAGAGTCGCAGCGGACTCTCAAGGAAATTATGTGGTCGCCTGGACGGGGACAATCGATGGAAGCGGAACCGGCATTGTCGCTCAGTTATTTTATGAGAATGGGGCACCGAGGGGTAATCCATTTGTCGTGAACACCACGACCGCCGGCGACCAGGATCATCATGCGGTTGCCATGAATGCCTCGGGACGTTTTGTCGTTGCTTGGCAAGGATCGAGCCCTGGCGATCCAAGCCACACTGATGTTTTTGCACAAGAATACGACGCCAATGGCTTGAGGATTGGTGGGGAAATCGTAGTGAATTCCTACTTGACGGATTCTCAGAACGAACCTGCCGTTTCAATTGACTCACAAGGTCAGGCGGTTGTGACTTGGACAAGCAAAGGACAAGCAGGTGACACTACTTCAGTGCAGCTCGGTGTCAGAACTACTCTGATTCCCCAGTATGGCACTGTCGGATACAGATTTGGTCAACCGCCGGTTACGAGAGTGGTGGGATATGTTACCCAAACAGAATCAATTACAGGCAACGTCCCTCGTCTTGCGGTCTATGCTCAGAGAATAGGTCCAACGGGAGATAAGGTTGGGGAGGAATTTCTGGTCAACACCTATCAAAGTGATGACCAAGGTTATAGTTCAATTGCCGTCGATGCAAACGGAAATTTTACAATTGTCTGGACTAGCGATAGCCAAGATGCCCTGAACACAGGAGGTGTGTATGGCCAACGATTTGCATCAGATGGGAGTAAGCTTGGTTCAGAATATCGAGTAAATACCGTAGTGGCCGGTGACCAGCGTGTACCTCAGATCGCGATGAATGCTACTGGCGAATCAGTTGTCACTTGGATCAGCGATGGGCAAACCGGCATATCCAATATCTTTGCGCAGCGCTTTGACGCGAGCGGAAATCCTGTCGAGGGCGAATTTCGAGTGAACGAACACGACGGCGTCTATGTTGGACGAGCCGGAGTGTCGTTGAATGATGTGGGCGACTTCGTCATCTCATGGGCGGCTCCTCTGCAATCGGTGGCACCTGGAGCTTCCATTAGGCAGTTCAACTGGCAGGCGGTACCGCAAGGTGCCGAAGGCCACTTCTATGAAATTATCGCGGGGCAGCAGATTTCTTCTTTTCCTACAATTGGAGGTTTGGACAAAATTATCGTTGCCGTGCAAAACTACAACGGAGCCCTTGATCAGGATCAAATCAAGATCCAGCGATTTGTGATGATCCCGGCGAGTGTGACCGGTGTTGTCGAGCCAAGCGGATCGACACTTACACCACAGAATGTACAACTCACGAGCGAACCAATTGCGTTAAGGTTTCTCTTAAGCGAGAGAATGTCCACCCTAGGAGGTGCATTTGGTCCGACCAGCATTGTAAACATTGCGAATTGGCAACTGCTTAAAGATGGTGTAGATGTTAGTTCGTTGATTTCCAGTATCGCGTACGAGGCCAATTCGTTTCAGGTGGATGTTCACTTTGCTAACCCCTTATTGAAGGGCCACTATGAACTTTCCGTTTCCGATGTTTCTGACATTCATGGACTACCCCTACAAGGAAATGGCGTAGGGGTAGCTGGAAGTACATTCCTTCAGCGATTCTCCGTTGACAGTACGACAACAACCGTAGCGGCCGGCGGCGAATTTCGCGTGAATACCGCGACGGTTGGCGATCAATCGTATAGTTCGTACTTTGGTCAACCGGTGGCGATGGACTCGGCGGGGAATTCCGTCATCACTTGGAACGACGCCGGAACGATTTATG